>JAKAZF010000217.1 GCA_021826605.1 Planctomycetota bacterium
GCCGCGGCTTTACGGGAGGCTTCAGCAGGTGCATGCCGGCCTGATGTGGCGTGCGTCCACCTTTACGCGCGTTACAATACACGCAGGCACATACCAGATTTTCCCAGATGGTTTTTCCACCCAGGGATCGCGGCACGACGTGGTCAAGCGACAACTCGCTGGTGGGAAATTTGCGGCGGCAATACTGACAAGCGCCATGATCCCGCGCGTAAATATTGCGGCGATTGAGCTTAACGTCCTGCCGGGGCAGACGATCATAGCCGAGCAGGCGGATAATCCGTGGTACCGCAAGCTCATAGCGCACGGTCCGGACAAAATCATGTGATTCCCGCTCAAACTGGGCTTTGAGCTGGGAAATTTCGGTCCATGATTCGATGTCGTAGGAAAAGTAGTTCCCATTCTCAACGGAAATGACTTCCGCGATATTTTTGCATAGCAGCGTGAAGGCTCGCCGGGCGTTGACAACGCGCACTGCCATATAGAGTCGGTTTAATACCAGCACGTTGCAGGACAGGCCAGAGGGTGGATAGGTTTCTGCCACGCCAAAGACTCCGAATCAGCATCGTTGGTCCTCCATGATGGCTTTACGGTGAAAAAGCAACAAGCTTTTCCAGCCGGTTGCCCGCCAGTTGCAACCGCCCATGCGGTCGCAAAGGTCAGGAGTTCCAGCCCAACGTCTGATACATTGTCATCGGAAGGGGATTTATGTTCAAGTGCCCGTGCATTTTACGCGCCCGGAAGCGATTTATCCGATGGTTTGACCTCAGGCGTTCCCGAACCGGCATATTCAAAGAATGTGCGGTAATTTTGCCGGAAGTAGCCGGCGCTGTATGTTTGCGCGGCATTAAGCACGATGCCAATAAGATTCGCCCGCACCTGGCGCAACTGTTCACGGATACGTCCAACGGTACCCCGGGTAATCATACCTGCCCGCAGTACGGCGATGACCCCATCCACGCGCGAAGCGAGGTTAATGGAATCCGCCACGAATGTCAGCGGCGCGCCATCAAAAATGACCATATCAAATTGCGTTTTCATCTGTGCCAGAATATCAGGAAACGCGCGATGATCGGTCAGTTCCGTTGGCAATTTGGATCGCGATCCGCAACCCAGAACATGCAGCGCCGGAACATCCGGAGATTGTGCAATGGCCTGATCCAGCATGACACGGCCCGCCAGTACGTCAGCCAGACCGACTTCCGGTACAAAGGGATAAACGCTTTGCATGGTGGGGCGGTAAAAATTGGCATCAACGAGCAGAACTTTCATATCGCTGATGGCAATGCTGTTTGCCAGATTGCTGGCCACCGTGCTGGCACCACCACCTGGTGAGAAACTCGCCACCAGCAGTGTTTGAATGGGCCGGTCGGATGCGGATGCCGCCAGGCGCCCGCGAATCTGCCGAAACGATTCAGCCGTCATGGAGGCCGGCGAATTGCGGACGCTCATCATCGGACTGCCGTTAAGCAGCGGATCATCGGCATGGTCTGGAATAAAGCCCAGAAGCGGCAGCCGCATGACACCTGTAACATCGCGCGGGGTGTTCACACGGGTATTGGTCACTTCTACCAGATAGGCCAGACCAAATGACAGCAGCAGGCCGAAAACCAGGCCGCCGATGAGAAAATGATCAAGCTTGGGAAAAGACATTTTCTTAGGCGCAATTGCGGAGTTGCGCAACTGCACTTTGGATTCATCAATGCTGCGTTGCAGATTCATCATCGTGCTGCGATCGATGAGATGATTCAACAGGCTCTGATTGGTCTTCAAGTTCGCCAGAAGGCTGTCATATTGCTGCACGGCGGCGTCCAAATCATGCACCAGCCGCTGTTCCTGCTGAACACGGCGCTGGGTGGAAGCCAGCATGGCCTGGGCAGATTGCATACGGGTTTGTGCGGCCTGTTGCATTTGCAACCTGGCCCGAACCGTAAGCTTCTGCTTGAGCTGTTCAATTTGCCGCTCCAGGCTGCTTTCACGAATTTCCAGAGCGATTGTGCCCCGATAACCGCCACCAAGCGTTTTACTCGAAACCTGAATGGATTGCTTGAGATCCAGCAGATTCAGTTCCAGCTCCCGCAAATTCGGATCATTGTCCACAACCTGCTGCATTTCCGGTGAAAGCTGAAGGGTATTGTTGGCAACCTGCTGTTTAATTTGTTGATAGGCCGCCTCGGATTCCTTGGCGCGAATTTCCGATTGAATCTCAAAGGTGTTGAGTGTGGCCAGAGTATTGGCCAGAACCGTATGCTGCTCAATTAAACCTGGAACATCATGGGCTACACGGAAAGTCTCCACTCGGGCCGTCAACGCCTCAACTTTCGCCTGCATGTTGGCTTCCGCCGCGGCGACACTTTGAGCTTCCCGGGATAATTGTGACCGCTCCTGATCGCGCACATAATTGAGATAAACCGTGCTGACAGAGTTGACCAGATCCGCCGTTTCCTGCGGATTATGCCACGACATGCTTACCTCGAACAAGTTGGTATGTGGAATCGGCGCCACCACCAGAGCTTTTCGCAAGGAGTCCATCGGATCTTCCGAGTGGGCAGTCAGCCAGGAACTTTTTTCAGATGGTATTTTGGAGCTTTGCTGAAATGCGTTGGTCTGCAAAGCCGTTTGCAGAACGTCCGGACTGCGAACCAGCACCACCTGGCTGTTAATAAAGCGGCTTACGCCGGCATCAGCGGCATAGACGTTATTCTGCCGGGAATTCAACGGGTTTGGCAGATTGGGCCGTACTTCAAAAATCGAGTACGCCGTCCAGCGCGGATCATATTGCCGGAATGCCAGGAAAAGGGCTCCTCCGACTACCAGTCCCAGTAACGTGCCCAACAGTATCAGCCACTTGTACCGGCGCAGAATAAAACCCAGTTTTGGGCCGGTTGACAGATTGTTTTGATCCGGTACTGATCCGGCCAGGGCAAGCGCGTTTGATTGCGTCATGGTATCCCTCTTAAAGGCTCAAGACGAAACTCACATACAACAGAACAGAGTCGAAGCTCTATACCTATCTTTATACCCGCTTTTACGCCGGTAGCAAGCGTAAAACGGAACTTTACTCAAAAATTGACGGCCTATAAACCCCGTCCATCGGCCCGAGGTTTTCTTAGCCTTGGATTTTTTTGAGTAATTCCTGCGCCCGCGGCAGGATTGGATCATGCGTGCTTTGGGCTAATTTAATTCCCTTTTCCAGAATTTCCACCGCACGAACTTTATTTTTCTGGGCCACCAGCACTCGCGCCAGATGATAATAGGCTGTGGCCGGCGGATTGTACCGCAGGCTATGTTCCAGCGCATCGGCCGCACCGCTTAAGTCGCCATTGAGAAAGCGTATCCATCCAAGTGTGTCCAGCACATCGCCGTTCGGCGCAAAACGTCCCGATCCAGCCTGTTTGACCAATAGCGTATTGCAGCGTTCAGCATAGGCCAATGCTTTCGCCGGCTGGTGCAGTTTAACGGCCAAAAGATATGCCAAATTATTGAGAATCGCCGGATTATTGGCGTTGGCCTTCAAAATATCCTGGTAATACCCGCGACACGCGTCATACTCTTTGAGCTGGTAACACGAAAATGCGGCGATTTCCAGGGCGGCATGCCGGATAACCGCACTTGGTTTGGCCGCCAATGCGGACTTGGCTGAGGTTAAGCCATCCTGATATTGTTTATTGGCGAACTGAACGACCGCCCGTGCGGCATTCAGCAAGGCGGGGTCGATTTTGGAACTGGTGCCCAGCTCATCGACAGTTTTAATGATAACATCCAATTTACCGGCAGGTTCGAAATCGGATTGATAAGCTGACAGCACAGTAAAGAATTGCGCCGCATTCCCTGCCGTGCGTTTTAAGGCCTGAGAAAAATCATTTGATGATGCGACAAAATTATTGAGTTTGGCATTGGCGTTGGCACGCTCGATGTACAATTCCACCGCGTCCGGTGAAACCGCCAGCGCCTTGGATGCCACCGCAATCGCGGTGTGCTCATCGCCGGCTGCCTGTAATACCTGAACATAAACGATCGCCGCGGAAGTGCTTTGGTTGGCCATCTGGAAGGCGCGCCGGGCGGCCGTTACGGCACTGTTTTTATGTCCGGTCAGCAGATCAAAGCGTGCCCGCAGCATTACCCATTGTGGACTGGCCGGAAACGCCTGATGCGATTGCGTCAACAATTCATTCAATCGTTGCAACGGTTGCAGCGTTCGCAGCGATGCCGCGGCATCGCTGGTGTCCGCCGGTGCCAATGCGATATAGCGCTGTGACAAATCAAATAACAGTGTTGCCAATTGCAGCCGTGCCGCCTGATCGGCCGGAGCGGATGTCAATATTTTGTTGTACTGATAAACCGCCTCGGCAAATTCCCCCGCACCGGCGTATGCCTGCGCAAGTAATTGATCAGCCGCCAGATCCGATGAATCGGAAGTCAAAAGCAATTGCAGATCGGCAATGGCTTTGGTGTAATGCGGCTTTGGAGGGGAAAGATCCAGCGTGGCCATATCGTAAAGTGCATGAGGATCATGAGGGTTAAGCACCAGGGCCTGGGCCAATGTGGTTCTGGCTTTATTCATTTGGCCGGATCGCAGATAGCCAAAGCCTTCAAGCACCAGAGCCTCTTCATCGGTGGCGTTTTTGGAAAGAATACGCTTCTGCAGTATGGCAATCCCCCTGGCTGGATCGCCCGCCCGGATCAGTGTTTCCGCATAGCGCAATGTAATCGTGCGGTTGTCCGGCACGGTCTTGTAAAGCCCTGCATATTGTTGCAGCGCAAGTTTGAACTTTCCGGCATTAAAATACATATCTCCCAACCGCCGCTGAACCGTATGGTGGCCCTTGGGCTGATCCTTCATCGCCGCCTGATATACCTGTACGGCCTGATTGAGATTGCCAGTGTTCTGGTAAAAATCACCAAGCATCAGCCGGCCGGCAAAGGCGACGGTTTTATTGGGATTCTCCGCCAGTGATTCAAATACCTGCTGCGCGGCGGCTGTATTCTTTTCAAGGACATAAATTTCGCCCAATTCTCGGGCCAGTTGCAGATTATCCGGCTGGCTCTTGCGGGCTTTACGCAGAATCGCCACGGCATGGGAAGGTTCTTTCACCCGCATATACAGCAGTGCCAGTCTTGCAATATTGTTTAAATCGGCGGGATTCGTCTTGTAGATGGCAAGACGACGCTTGATTTCCGGGCCAGGTTTGCCATACAGATCCGCAAACTGATAATGCCAGTTTTCCAGTTGGGTATCAAGTGGATAATACGCCAGGCCCTGATTCACCAGATCTCTGGCATGTTGAATATCCGCAGGCTCATTGGTTTGCAGATAATGTTGCACCAATGCGGTCAGCGCATCAAGATCATCCGGCTTGGCCTCCAAGGCTCCGGTTAACGCATTAACACCGTCGCGCACATTTCCGGATGAAAGCAATGCAATGCCATAAAACGTTTTGATATTCGCATTATCCGGATGTTTTTTCAATACGGCGGACAGCGTTTTGGCGGCGCTGGCGGAATTTCCCTGGGCAATCTGCAGTTGGGCTTTTAAAAAGGCTCCGTTGTATCCGTCCGCATTGAGGTCCGCACCACGCTGTGCCAATGTGGCGGCGAGCTTGAAATTCTTCTGTGCGATGGCTACGCGAAACTGAGATTCCAGAATCTGCGTGTTATTCGGATGCGCTTTCGCAAGGGGATCCAGAACCTGTGCGGCTTTGGCCTTATCGCCTGATGAGAGATAAAACCGGCTCATGAGCAGTCCGCGCTCTAT
>JAKAZF010000218.1 GCA_021826605.1 Planctomycetota bacterium
AACTCTTCCTTGGCCTCCTCAATTCCCGCAACATCATTGAAGGTAATGTTGGTCAGTTCCTTGGACATCATCCGATGGCGCGATCGGCCAAAATTCCCCAGCATGCTCATACCGCCCCCCGAAGAACGGAACTGGCGGGAAACCAGAAAATAAACAACCGCAAATACCAGAATAAACGGCAGGTAATCCACAAGGAAAATATTCAGGAAGTCATTGGACTTCTTGTAATTTAAATCCGGTACGGAATATTGATGCGATTGCGCTTCCAGAATAGCCCAGCCGTTGCCATCCAGGGCGGTACGCGGAATATCGGTTTTTTCGCGCAAGGAACTGCTGGCGGGTGAACCCGGAGCAATCTGCTTGAGCTTAAAATTAATCTGGCCGTCGCTGTAAACAACCAGAGATTTAATATTTTTGTGCCGCAACGCACTGTAAAAGGTCCCGGAATCAACTTTTTGCGATCCGCCCGGATGCTGCATGAGAATCAAGGCAAATACAACCAGGCATAATATCACCAGCCAGCCCAGCATACTGCGGCTGAACCTGAAATTATTATTATCCCGCCCGGGCCTGTTGTTACCAGAGCCACCTTCCCGTGAAGGGCCTCTTGAAGGGTCTTGCTGCGAGTCCGCCATGAAATTTCCTTATATAAAGCCACCGGAGGGATCATTCCGCCGGAAGCGACGTTCCAGACCATTATAGTCGGTATTGGCATGAAAATGGAACAGCGAAGCCGATAAAAACGGACGTGACCGTTTTTAAGGCCCGAAATGCTTCCGTGATCAGGTCATTTCGCCTGACGTTCCGCGACACATTTTTACCCCAAAGTCCCCTTGATCTCGACGGCAGCATATTCGTTGGCCTGTCTATCATGCTGTTATTTCCCCATCACAAAAATAGAACGTTCTATCCAACATTTCCCCACCACGGATCACGCCTCTGCCAGTTGCATTGATCCCGTATTTGCATGGCCCCGGTGGGCTTGAAATTTGCATAGCGTGTGCAATAAAGTTAAGGTTTTTCTATCCATATCAGCAATCACGGCATCCGCCAGCGATCCCGATTCTATCAGCGACTGGTTGGCTTTGGCAAAGGCCCGGTGCCATGCACTATCCTGTTTCAACGCCTTGTCGATGAAAGCCGCCGGACACGCTAGCGCCCGTAGTGATTTTTCCAGCGTATCACCCTGGTCAGGCTGCGGAAGATTTGTCCGCCCGGCGGTACGGGCGCTATTGCTTGGGACCGGTTCTGCCTTTTCAAAATGTGTATTCGGCTTGCGCACGCGCAGGTCCGCCAGCAATCGAAGGTGGGGCAAAATACAGGGAAGCGCTTTATCCAGCATCGGGAAATTTCCCGCCTGCGTCCATAGCGACGGGGCCTTCCACTGGGTCAGCCAATCCACCATTTCCTCCGGCGGCATGGGCTTGGCGATGGCATATCCCTGCGCCATACTGCCCAGGCCGCCGGCCAGGAGAATTAAACCCAGTTCCGGACTTTCCACACCTTCCGCCACCAGTTCCCGATGAGTGATGCGACAAAATTCCGCTAACGAGGTGATAATGGCATGGTTTTCGTAACGGGCCCACATGCCACGAACAAACCGCTGATCTATTTTTACCGCATAGCACTCAATGCGCTCCAGGTGCACCAGCGACGAAGCACCCGTGCCGAAATCATCCAGCAGCACCGGCAAGCCCAATTTGCGGGCACCGGTGAGAAAATCGTCCAGATCATTAAGATCGCGCTCGGCGGCACTTTCCAGAATTTCCAGATGCAACCGTCCGCGGGCCTCCGGATATTGCGCCAGCAAACCCTCCAAAAAGGCCAGACTCTTATGATCGCGCAGAAAGATCGGAGCCAGATTCACCGATACGGGGACAGCCAGCGGCGTGCCGTGCCACTTCTGAATCTGGGCGCAAGCCTGTTGCAGTACGCGGCGATCAAAGGTTAACAGGTGATGCGTGCCTTCAATGGCCGAGAGGAATTCCCCGGGATTCAGAATCTTGCCGTCGCGCTTTACCCGCGACAAAGCTTCCATTCCGCGCAGTTTTCCGGAGCGCAAATCCACGATGGGCTGGAAATAAAGAACCGGGTCCTGATCCTTGAGATAATTGACCAGAAATTCTCGCACTTCCTCCTTGCGGCGCATTTCGCTTTCCATGGTGTGATTAAAGAAGTTATACCGATCCTTGCCGGCACCTTTGGCTTCATAAAGTGCGATATCCGCGTGCCGCAAAAGATCCTGCGGCGTGGCGTCATCCATGGGACAAAGGGTCAGCCCCAGGCTGCCGCTGATGCCCGTATGCGTCTGACCGCCGATGACAAACGGCCGGTGAATTTCCGCTAATAGCCGATCAATAATGGGTAACACAACCGAGTCACATTCCAGGCCGGGAAGAATAATCAGAAATTCATCACCACCCAGCCGGGCCAGCGTATCGCTGTCACGAATGCAGGGCCGCAAGCGTTCCGCGACCGTTTGCAGCAGCACATCACCGGCCCCATGCCCATACAAATCGTTAATCTGCTTAAACCCGTCCAGATCGAGAATTCCCACCGCCATTAAACGCTGCCGCCGCCGGGCATCGGCTGCCCCCTGCGCCAGGCGGTCCATCGCCAGTTCGCGATTGGGAAGTCCCGTGAGCATATCATGTGTTGCCTGGTGGGAAATTTGCCGCTGTTCATCCCGGCGCTTTAAGCCAAAGGCAATATCTTCCGCAAACCGAATCAATAGATCGCGCTCCCGCGGGCCAAACGCCATGCAGTGATCTTCATAAAGCACCAGCACCGCTTCCACGCGCCCGGCAATCCGCACCGGAACCGCAGCCAGAGATTGCAAGCCGTGCTTTGTCGCGGCGTCCCGCCAGGGTGCCATGCGGCTATCGGTAACAAAATCATTCACGACAACCAGTTCGCCGCGCCGCCACGCTTCAGCCGCGGGACTGCGTCCGGTTTCATCACGCCGATCCGCGGAAATAGGGGCCTGTCCCAATGATTGGGCAACAAATTCGCTGGCGCGCCCCGCATGCGCCATGGGTTCAATGACATCACCTCGGCGCACCCCCACCCAGGCCAGCGGGAAACCGCCTTGTTGCGTTGCGGCGGTACAAAACGCCGCAAAAAAACCTTCATGCCCGCCAAGGACCGCGCGCTGCACGGCAGCCAGCGCATCGTATAAGCGCGTCATGCGTTTGGCCTGCTTCTGCGCCTCCCCGCTTTCCATGGCCAGAGCCAGCATCTTGGCCAACAGACGCAGCCCCTGACGCTGCCAACCAATAGGTGCCCCTTTTTGCAGCTCATTCCATTCCATCGCCAGAATTCCCCAATTGCCGGCTTTTCGTCCATGCAGGGGGGTATACCAGAGAGATCGGGTGCCTGCGACAATAAGTTCGGGCAGCGCATCAGTCTGTGCCGCATAATCCCGAATAAAAAGTTCACGATTTTCCGCGGGACTTAGCATTGGCACCGCATGTTGCATAGACATGCGAACGTGCATGAGCTTCCCCTGCGCGCTTTGCGGCAGGCCGTAAAAATGCGAATAGCGCCACCAGCCATCCGGATCCATAGTGGCCAATGCCGCCCCACGCGCACCGGCGGTCCATGCCGCAAGCTGTAAGGCCGATTGGACAAATTTTTCCGGCTCCGTGGGCAGACGCCGAACTTTTTTCCAGAAAAGCGGATAACTTACAATTTCATCAGGCATTTCATTACCGCCGCAGGCCGCAAAATTAACCCGGAAACCTGTCCAGGCAATCGCTCGCCAGCCTAAGTTATCGGCTTAAACCGCCGGTAATTTAAATAATTCGCCAATTTGGCCAAAATATCCCAGGAATGCACTAAAACTCGGAATCTCGCCCACCCGCCCCATGCCACCGCCTATGACACCCCCGCCCACCCCAGCGAAAAACACGCCCGGATCGCCTGCCGGGGTTGTCGCCACTGCGGCCGCGCCGGCACCAGTGGACGGCTGTACCAATGGATGTACGTCGGAAGACTGCGTCCCACTCGGGTCCACATTCCCCACTGGATGACCCTCCACAATGGGGTGCGACATAAGGTTGCGTTTATTTCGATTAGATGTTAATCTGGCCAATCACAAAGGAGTGAAAAGTCGATATGCGTACACTGGTGAAAACATTACCGACAAGGCATCACATTGGCGGCGAATCAGATTTGGCGCGGCAGGCTGGACGCCGACTTCGTTCCGTGCTGGCCCAGGGACGCGCCGAAAAACTGGCGGTGGAAATCCGACTCAAAGCGAAGTCAGGCCCCTCAATCCGGATACCCACTTCTGCGGCGCAAGTATTGGTGGACGTGCTGGAGCAAATGGCACAGGGGCGAAAAGTCGCGTCCCTTCCCCTGCACAGCGAATTGACAACGCAGGCGGCTGCCGACCTGCTCCATGTTTCGCGGCCATTTCTAATATCACAATTGGAAATTGGGCTGATTCCGTTCCACACAGTTGGAAGCCATCGGCGCATACTGCTTGAGGATGCCTTGGCGTATAAAAAACAGCTGATCCGCCGCCGCTTGAAGACATTATCAAAACTATCGGCACTTGATCAAAAGCTGGGCTTAATTTAATGGCTTACTCGGCCCCTGTTGTGTTTTTTGATGCGTGCGTCCTGTACCCCGCGGCACTACGCAGCCTGTTGATGTACATGGCTGCCGACGGCTTGTTTCTAGCGCGGTGGAGCAACCCGGTGCACGAAGAGTGGATGCGGGCGTTACTGAAGCAGCGGCCTGATATAACGCGGCGACAGGCTGAGCGAATCCGCGATTTGATGAACCAGAACGCCGCTGATTCCTTGGTATTGGGATTCGAACACCGAATTACTGACCTTGCGTTGCCGGACCAGTCCGATCTTCACGTATTGGCTGCTGCGATCCATTGTCGAGCCAGCGTGATTGTAACCTTTAACCTCAAACATTTTCCTGTGTTGGCGCTAGAGCAGTACGACATCGAACCTCGGGGTCCGGACGATTTCATTCGCGTTCTGGTCGAGACGGTGCCCGATTTGGTATGCCGCGCTGCCCGCCGCCACCGTCTATCTCTCAAGGCCCCGCCAATGGGTGTGGACGCGTATCTTCAGAATCTTGAAGTGTGCGGGACTGTCAAAGCGGTGAAAGCCCTGCGCGGCTTTCACGCCGGCCTTTAAAACGGGCGCTGCGAACAATATTTCATTCGGCGCGGCACCGGGTATGCTGTTGTACCCGTTGCCCTGGTAGGCAATCCCCCAAGCGTAATCTGTGCCAGCACCGCGCTCAAATATCAATGAGCAATGATCAATGAGTAATTCATCGGAGCCGCTAAATTCTTGATCCGTGGTCCGTGATCAATGCGGAAATCCACAGATATTCCGACCCGCTGTAACCCGTAACCGGCCTCCGGCACCTCGCATTCAGCGGCGCAGCGCTTCCAAAGCCTTCTAACTCCTAACTCCCAACTCCTGAATACTCGTCCCGCCCCCGTAACCTGTAACCGCGACGGCATGTCGTTGTGGTGAAATTGTTCGTTCAGTGCAACCATAACCCGCCTGAAAAAAGGCCGAAGTTGTTTTGACGCGTAAATCATACCCCGCCAGCCATGGACCGCCAAACGTACCGAAACAAAATGAACTCTGTGTACGCACGCTCCCCCGCCATACCCCAACCCGAAAAACCCGCAAACCCGCCATCTGTCCCATTTTCCACCCCATCGCCAATACTGAATGTACTGATCAACACTGCAATTACTGCCCAATACT
>JAKAZF010000219.1 GCA_021826605.1 Planctomycetota bacterium
TTCCGCCGTAGTTGTTTGGCATCTTCAAACGATAAATTGGTAACCTGCAGCAGAATTTCTTTTTGCCGTGTCAGTGATTCATCGAGTTGCTTTTCCTTGCTCAGCAGCGCCTTATTTCGTTCATTGATTGATTTCTCGATTGATTCCAGATTTTTTTCCTTGGTGGCCAAGGTATCAAGTTTCTGGTCGAGGGTGTCTTCACGGCGCAGAAGCCGCTGTTCGATATTGCGCATTTCTTCACGCATCGTATCGATTTCCCGCTCAGCCTGCTCGCGGAGCTTTAATGCTGCATCTTTGGCAGATATCTGCGCTTCACGCAAAATATCATCGGATCGGGATTTGGCATCGGCTATGAGTTTGTCCGCGTCCAGTTTGCTGCGGGACATCGCGGCGTTTCCCATGGCTTTCAGTATGATCAGCAAGCCAAGAACACCCACCACCAGACCGGCGATTGCGGCGAGCAGAATAACCAAAGTGGGGTCAAAACCCCCCGTGGCAGCCAGGGGAAGTTCCGGAATTAAAAACTGGGGCATGGTCAACCTCACTAAATCTGCGGCCTGCCGAAGGGCCACGCGGAATGACTTGTCATTTCGCCATAGCTCTCCGTAGCCGTGGATACATCACAACTCGGTTCCGCACCATACGGATCGATGGTTGACACGCACTTGCCTCAATCCTTTTTGCCGCGGTACAACGCGGATAGGGGATTCAGTTGCATATCTATAAATGTGATGATTGATGCCGGAGAATGTATGGTTCAGTTGGTTCCCGTCCAAACTGGGGCCGAAAGATGGCACAACATCGGAAACCCACGCTCCGCGCGCAATATCAGCGCGGCCGCACCCGGACTGGCGAGCCAATCTCTTGCGGACTGAACCTTATGGACAGATCACCGTTGGCCGCGAAAGCAGCAGGTTTCGGTGACTCAGCCGCGGTTATTAATCCGCAAGATCGAGAGATAAGTCCTGAACAAAACACCCAATTCACCATTCATCAATCTATATCGATCCGACATTACGGATCGTGCCAGGCTCGAAATTAAAACTCCAAACCGGCATAAAAACCAGCCTGCAATGTCGATCTGGGGATTCTATTATTTCCCAAGTCGAAAGGCTTCTACGAAACCTTGCAAGCCGTGTCAACCCAACGAGTTGCGCTGCCTTTCCCGGGCGTGATTCCGTTAACCTCCGAAGGAAGCTAACGGTATTCTTCCGCTTATATAGAATATTACCGCTTTGTTGAAAATTGGTCAACACATAATAAATGCACGAAAAAATATCTGTTTGAACGTTCGCGCGCGCAATGCTTCCGCATGTACGCCGGAATATATTTTGAGCCGGCACTCGGTGCTTGTTTTGGCTTGGTCCAAGCAAGCACCAAAAGAAATCTCGCAAAACGGCCACGTTGCCGGCTTGGCGGGAACAATCGCCACTCATATGTGTTTTAATTGTCCGCGAGCTGGTTCATGGTGCTGGCGGTCATGCCGTAAGCGACCTTTGCTGAGGCGCTGATCCAGTGATTGGAATCGCCCGTGTAGTGCTTGAGAAAAACGGCAATGGCGTGGGCACGCGGCGCGTAGGATGTGTTCCATCGGGCAATGCCCAGTTCAAGCATGGCGTCTATTCGCCACGAAATATCCTGGTCGTATCGGACGATATTTGCCATATCGCCCGAATTTGGATTCAAAACGTCCACAACTTTCATTTTGCCGTACCATTGGGTACTCGCCGCATTGGCCGCGCTGAGGAGTTTGGTCGCGGAATGATATTCGTACTGATTTTTAGTCGGCCCGGATTTGTAGAGCATTCGCAGACCGGCGGTAGCCGATTGAAGGTCTTCCAATCCGCACGTTCGCGCATCGACAAACAGCCCGTGCCGCCAGAGCCGATGACCGAAAACCAGTAGACCGGTTAAAGCATGGACCGCATTTTTCGGCTTTTTATCGCTGACGCAACTGGCGGCATACGCCCCGGTCATCTGGCCAATGGCATTGAGGCGGTCCGCTATGGTGTCCGAAGTTGTGGGCAGTCGGACGCCTTTGCCAAAAAGGAGTTCTTTGCGCGACATCGTTGCCGAAGCGGCTTGCTCAATAATCTTAACGATGGCATGAATTTCCGGCGAGGCATCGGGAGTGGCGTTGGAAGCAAGGTCTTTCAGCGCATTGCGATTATTGGACAGGGCTTCCACTTGTTTATAGGCCTGAATGTACAGCTTCCCGGCACCCGAGCCTGACGGAGCCGGTGTCAGGTCGCTGATGCTGGCGTTGATGGTAATGGGTTTCATAAATCCATGGGCCATCGTGTGATACGTGGGCTGGCCAATGGAGTCCGGGCCTGCAAAAATGTAAACCATAACCCCTGCAATTATGATGAAGATAATCGCAATGGCGATACCGATTTTATAGTTCATGGCAACTTCCTGTTATTCCGCCAGGTCGGATGGCCGGTCAATACCGATTATTGGCCCTGTAACCAAAGGCTGATGCATCAAACGGCGGCAATCTGCCTCACTATATTTTCTATCGGCGTTTGGACACAGGTAAAAATAGGGGTATCGCGCACGGTAAACCGGCTGCCTTCTGTTTCCCGGAGTTCCTGCACGAGATCCAGGAAATCTCCCGGTTTATCGGTCTCAAATGCCACGACAAATTCCTGATCATCCAGCCCGAAACTGTAGGTCGTGTTGAGTTTCACGGACGGGTAGCGATTGCCTACCATGATGTGTTCGTCCATGATGCCTTGTCGGGTTTGTTTGCTTAACAGGTACCATTCCCGCGTTTTGACAAATGGATATACAAAAATATATTTACGTTTGCCCGGTACAATGCTGGTGCGGGTGTCATCATGCGCGGGATCAATTTTATCCACATAGGTGCTGCGCTTGCTCTGGGCAAGATAGCAGAACGGCTGAACCAGATATCCCGCGACCGGCAGGCGATGGATCGCGGCGGTGAATTCCTGAATGGCATCAAGATCGTAGGAGATTTTCCAGAACATGATATCCACATCAGGCCGCGTGCCGACACAACTGTATGGAATCAGCAGCATCTTATGCTGATCCTGCTTTTGTACGAGTTCAACAAGCTCATGGAGCATCTGAGCCTGTGCGTTTTGCGGCAGCCGGCGAAATTCGGGCAGTAGTTTGTAAAATGAGAACGACACAAATTGCCGCCGAACTTCCGCCTTCGCGCCAGCCGCTGGTTGTTCTTTCACGCCGGTGTGCGCCAACGTTGATGCACCCGGGCGACCACTGGCCGTGGCGGGGGTTGAGGACGTCGTGGTTTCAGTCATGATAAAACTCCAGCAAATCGCGGAGGCTTGGCCGCCGCATTCCATAGCGTAACTGATTTTAGGAACAAAGGCGCATAAATTCACCTGTCGGCGAAAATATTTCTCGGATTACGGCAGGTATGATAGTTGATCACATGACGCTGTATGGCGATCAGGGGGGAGGCTCCGATGGTGTCATTAAACCCCGGGGGGCCAGAACCTGTGATCATCGCCAGCGGCAACTGCATCAGAAAAGTGATTACTTACCCGCGCGAGCGGCCTGAATGGGTGCCTTGCCGCTCGGGCGTAAATGCCGCAAGAAATTCAGCATTGGTTTTATAACGGCGCATCATGCGCAGGAGTTGCTCCATGCCTTGTGCCGGATCGCGCTGGAGCAATTCCCGGCGGACCAGTGCGACTTTTCGTGTGGCTTCCGGGCCCAGCAGCAATTCTTCTTTGCGGGTGCCCGATGCCGGCAAATCAATGGCTGGCCAGACCCGGCGCTCGGCCAGGCGGCGCGACAGCACCAGTTCCATATTGCCGGTGCCTTTGAATTCCTGAAAGATCAGATCATCCATCCGGCTGCCGGTTTCGATCAAAGCGGAGGCGATAATGCTCAGCGACCCGCCATGTTCAATATTTCGTGCAGCGCCAAAAATGGCGCGTGGTTCCAGCAGGGCGCCCGAATCAACTCCGCCCGACATCGTGCGGCCCGAACTGCCGACAAAATGATTGAAGGCTCTTCCCAGACGTGTCAATGAGTCCAGCATCACAATAACGTGATGGCCGAATTCCACCATGCGCCTGGCGCGTTCAATAACCAAGCGGCTGGTTCGAACGTGGGAAAGGACATCTTCGTCATTGTTGCTGGCCCAGACTTCGGCGTTAAGCGTGCGACGGAAATCGGTAACTTCTTCCGGGCGTTCATCCACGAGAAGAATAAAAACCTTCATATCCGGGTGATTGGTCAATACCGCCTGAGCGATTTGCTTGAGCAGCGTGGTCTTTCCGGTTTTCGGCGGAGCGACAATCAATCCGCGCTGTCCGCGGCCGATGGGGGTCAGCATATCCATGATGCGCATGGAATCCGGGCCGCCGGGCGTTTCCAGACGTATGCGTTCCCGCGGATCAATAACGGTCAGATCCCCAAAGGCTGGCAATGCCCAGTATTTTTCCAGGCTTTGATCCATGACGTTGACGATTTCCGTTACCTGCGGCGCCGGGCCGCGTGTCGCGGGCTTGGTATTCACGGTAAGCGTCAGACCGGGGCGCAGGTGTGCTTCTTCAATGATGGCGGCGGAGACGGTGGGATCGGCGGGGACCGGTTTAAATTTTCGTTGCTCGGAGCGGATAAAGCCGACGCCTTTGTCGGTGATTTCCAGCATGCCGGTAACTTGTTTTTCAACTTTTTCAACAACCTGATTTTCTGACACTTCAGTCAACTCCGTTTAGCTTTCGGACGGATCAATTCTGGATGATCCGTAATAATTCCTTCCACACCGATGGCCGCACACGCGGCCACAGAACCGGCGTCATTGGGGGTGTAGGTCCAAACCCGCAGATGGCGTTCCCGGGCGGACTTGATTCGTTCCATATTCAGAACCCCGGTGTTCAACCCCAGAATGCCTGCGCCAATCGTGGCACAGATATCGGGCAACTCCGGTTGCCAGGCGTCGCTAAGCAGGCCGATGGTGGCATCAGGCATGCTTTTGTGGACCGCTTTGAGAATATCTCGCTCAAAGCTCAGTATCACCGACGTCTCACGCATGGCAAATTCATCAAGAATTCGCCGCAGCAGAATCGGATCCATCGGCGTTTTTATCTCCAGAACCGCAATGGCATCATCGCTGATGGCCTGTAACGCTTCGGTTAAAAGCGGTATGCGTGTGCCGGCAAAACGCGGATGTTTCCAGGACCCGGCATCGAGTCTCAGTAAATCCAGTCGGGTCAAATCAGCCACGGCCCCAGTGCCGTTGGTGGTTCTATCCACCGTCGGATCATGCAGAATAACTGGAATGCCGTCTTTGCAAAGACGCACATCCATCTCCACAGCTCGAGCGCCGAGTCGAATCGCCTCGTCGAAAGCGGCCACTGTGTTTTCTGGGGCTTCAGCCGATGCTCCCCGATGGGCAATAGCCATCACGGCAGCGTTAGCCATGTGCATGTTATAACAGGTTGCGGCAAAGGTTAAAAGCGCCCGGCTTACTTTAACCTGTTTTTATTGCTCCGATTTCCATATTCTTGCTTCAACGCGGCGGAAAAAGAATTAAAAAAGGGCAACACCAGGCTTTTCCTGTTAGTCATCAGCCAACGCCCGCCAGACCGAGGCAATGAGGCTGAATATTGTGGCCATGGTCAACAGCATCCACTGTCCGAATGTCATTTTCCATCCCAGTGCGCCCGCCATGATCCATTGCATCAGGCCCAGCG
>JAKAZF010000220.1 GCA_021826605.1 Planctomycetota bacterium
AGTTGGGCTGAATGACATTCGGGAAACCTTTTCGTTTGCCGATCATAATCGCGGCAACCAGGCCCGATACACCTGATGAAATATGCACAACCGTACCACCGGCAAAGTCTACTGCACCCATCTGTGCCAACCAGCCGTTGCCCCAGATAAAGTGGGCCAGGGGGTCATACACCAGCGTGCCCCACAGGAGAATAAATACGCACCAGGCACCATATTTCATACGTTCGGCAATGGAGCCGGCGATCAGAGCGGGCGTAATAACCGCGAACATGGCCTGAAACATATTGAAAATGGTTTCCGGAACGGGAAATTGCCCGCCGGCGGGAGCGCCAGCCACGCCCGTGATGGCGTTGATGGGATCCAATCCCAGCATCAGCAGCCGGCTGGGATCCCAGCCGATAAATTTCTGCACCATGGGATTTGCCGAGGTACCGAAGGAGAGCATATACCCAAACAGGAACCACTGAACGATAATCACGCCCAGGGCTGAGTAAGAGGTCATCATCGTGGCCAGGAAGTTTTTCTTCCGGACAATACCGCCGTAATACAACGCCAGACCGGGCATCATGACCATCACCAGTGCGGTGGCCGCCAACATCCATGCGGTGCTGCCGGTGTCATAGGTCTGCTGTGCCCACGCTCCGGTTACCGGGGCCGGGGCGGTCGTGGTGGCGGCCGGTGCCGTAGCTGCGACTGCGGTGGTAGCTGCCGCTGTAGCCGGTGCCGTCTGAGCAAATAACTGTCCGGCCATAGTCATTACGAGCACAACCGCGGCCAAGCCGAACATCCACCGGATTGTACTTGCTCTTGCGAGCTTGGTGAGTTTAGTAAAACCCATCAATAGTTCCTCCAAAGAACTTTTCCTGAAAAATCTGAACGGCTCTGTCGCACCGCACGACAGAACTTCTTGTCTGATGAGGGACTCCATGAAATCTCCTTGCTGAAAAATGCCCTTGCGCCGCAGGCCGCCTGCACTGCGCTGATTGCTGTAAGTCATCTGGAATTACAATTTCCTGACAACGTCAACTCGTAGACTCTGCATCAGGAGAGCCGGTTAGCTTTGGGGTTCGCTTCCGGACTCAATACGTTGTCATAACTATGTGTAGAATTGAATTCATAACGATTGCCGTTGATGGTTGTGAAGTGTTCCAGCCATCGCGTCCGCGAGCATCGAATTGCAATACGATCAATGGCACATTTTTCCACCACGTCCGGTGCAACGGGTGCTGACAAGCCACTACGGTCGCTCGGCATTTGGGACGGTGCACTGTGAAAGCCGGAAATCTGTAAGCCGGCATGGGGGATATTTTGCTGATCAATTGTCGTAATTCCTGCCCGTGTGCCCCCCGTGTGATAGGGCGTAACATAGTTGTATCCCGCCGATTGATGCGATGGGAAATGATTGACAGCGGTGAGATTCAGGAAAAAAGCCAGCACCACCAGGGTTGCCACAAGGAGTTCCCATGATTCCAACAGCATCCGGACCTTTTTTCCGTTCATGATCACGGTATGCACTGGCTGCGGATGGTAAATCTGTCCACTTTGTCCGAAGCTGTGGTTGCCGGAAAAACTTGGTCTCGGTTGCAGTTGTCGCCGACGGAAATGGTGCACGAGTACTCCAAACCACATGCCCGGATGACACGATCATCCGAGGACCATCCCGCCATCAGCGGGTTATCGGCGTCCATTCCGACACAAAATTAAAAGCTAAGCCGCCTGACGCGCCTGTATCCATTCAAGCCAACGCCAGCGGGCCGAAACCGATCCGGCATTGTTATTAAAGCAATTTCTATGCCAGAGGCTTGGCCACTACCTAAAATTTAGGCAAAAGGGTGGAAAACAAGGGATTTTATAGTCAAATGGCCCGTCTCGCCGTGATGCGCCGGCAAGCATCAAGCCTAATAAACAGTCAGACGCTGTTGCCTGCGGTGAGAAAACAGATCGCCGTGCATCAAAATCAGGCACGGGGTCGGTTCGAAGAGGAATGAATCGAAATTACGCAGGGCGCACAATTTATCACAAAGCCGCCGGCTCTGCCGGTGGTGCAAGGTACGAGGTTATAGGTTACCAGGGGACCGGTTACAGGGGGGCAAGCTATCTGGGACAGGTTGCGGTTAGCTGGAAGATAGCCCAGCACCGCGCCGATGTCCCGATGCCCCACAAAGCCGCCAGATCTGCCGGTGGTGCAGGCTCCGACATTATCGGAGCGGTCGATCTCGCGAACGATTTCAAATTCCAGATTTCCGATTTGCAATTCCAGCTGCCAGATGCAACGCTCCAGATTCCAGGTCCCCGGTCCCAGGCCCCCGGTTCCAGGTCCCCCCAGGCCGCTTTCGCTCCGTCACGCAACGACCAGATTATCAATCAGCCGCGTGGTTCCCAGCGTGGCCGCTATTAGAAATACACACGGTGTGGCAACAGTCTGGCGATATACTTCCAGTGTTTCGGGGTGACAGGCCAAGGCATACTGTACTTCCAGGCCGGCCTGTCCGATGCGCTCACTTAAGCCGGCTTCCAAAGCCCCGGCATCTCTCACGCCGCCGCTATATTCATGTCGTGCCCAGCTTAACGCTTGGTAAATGCTGCCGGCTTGAGCTCGTTGATCAGGGGATAAATAGCGGTTGCGGCTGCTCATGGCCAGGCCGTCCGGCTCGCGCAGCGTAGGGGCGGTGACAACCTCTACCGGCATATTCAAATCCCGCACCATGTGCTTCAGGATCAGTTGCTGCTGAAAATCTTTCTGTCCCAGAATCATTGAGGCCGGCTCAACAATGCCCAGAAGTTTGGCAACCACCGTACACACGCCCCGAAAATGTCCGGGGCGAATGGCCCCGTCCAGCACGCTGCCCAGCGGTCCTGGATCAATGCTCATCGCGCTGCCGGGGGCGTACATTTCCTCCGGTGATGGGAAAAACACCGCATCCGCTTCCCATGCCGCGAGATGGGCTAAATCCTGTTCAAAAGGGCGGGGATACTTATGAAAATCTTCCTGCGGCCCGAACTGTGTGGGATTGACAAAAATGGATACCGCAACGATTCCATCCGACCCCGCCAGACGCCGAGCCATGCGTACCAAACTTCCATGCCCTTCATGCAACGCTCCCATGGTAGGCACAAAGATTACTTTGCCGCCTGCCGCGGACCGCCGATACCGGCGAAATTCAGAAATTGTTTTACAAATGTTCATCCGGCAATCTCTTTTGATTCAGACTCAGGGACACGACCCCATCGGACATGCCCGCAAAAGCGCCATCATGGATTTTCCCAGCAGAGGATGGATCATTTCCGGGGCAATTTCCGCCAATGGCCGCAACACAAATAATCGATCATGCAGCCGGGGATGCGGAATGGTTAAGTCCGGTTTCTCCAATATCAAATCATTATAAAAAAGAATGTCCAAGTCTATCAGGCGCGGGCCATGCCGTATTTCACCGGTTCGAAACCGCCCCAGCTTCCGTTCAACGCCGGCCAAAGCCGTCAAAAGGTCTTCGGGTGACATTTCCGTTGTCAGGCGCGCGGCAGCGTTGCAGTAATCTTCCTGTCCGGGCGGTCCGCCCACCGGGGCGGTGATAATAAACTGGGATACGCGTTCCACCTGTGTTCCCGGCAACTCTGCAATTGCCGCCAGCGCCTGGCGCAGATTCTCTTCCCGATTTTCCAGGTTGCTTCCAAGTGCGATGTAACAAATTGCGGCCATGTAAGACGTTATCCTGTTCAGAGATTTCCAGCGGTTGAAATTGCGGTATCAGGTGATGCGGAAGGCAACGGCTGATCGTTGATGCGCGTCGTGAAAATCACCAGCATAAGCAGCACCGAGGCCCAAAGCGATACACCGATGGTCAGCATCCAGCGATGGCCGTCGGGGCCGAAAATTTTTGCGACATCGGTCGTTAAAAACATCAGAAAAGCCGCGGCGGATAAGGCGGTTAACGCCCGACGCCGTGTGATGTAAGCCATCCGCGGATCGGACAAAATCATTCCCACCGCCAGCAGGGTAAGAATCAGCGTGACAAAATGCGGCACCCAGGTCCGTGGCGAAGCCCAGAGCATAAAAGCCGCTACCGCTCCGATTTCCAGCACATATCGGCGATCGCGAAGGGTTGGTAACACTTTCCGCGACCACCATAAACCGATCAGCCCGATCACAATAAGAACCATGCGGATAATCATATCGGAAGCCGGCCCTGACACGTTGATGACATTGACATAATGAGCCGGATGTAGTCGATCCGGGTGCATCGGAAATGCCGGCACATGGCGAATCAGCCGGGCGATGAAAACCGGTATGGATTGCCCGACAAAATAGGTCAGATGGCCGCCCTTCAGGTACGGCACAATCATGATGCGTGCCCATTGCCGCAGCCACGCCAGATTCTGAGTCCACCCAAATATTGCCGCAGGAATTAATAGCAGGCCCAGAAGCAGGCCCGCCAGAAAACCGCCCGCGACATGCCATTGACGTTTCCACAAAAAATAAATGAAAAACACCAGTGGAGTTACCTTAATGCACACCGCAAACGCAATGAGAATGCCCCCCAGCCATTTCCATCCCGGTGCATCAAGCTGGGCCGCGCATAACCCCAGCGTCAGCGGGAGCAGCATGAATAAATTGGTCTGCCCTTCCTGAATATCCTGTAATGCCGGCCAGAACCAGACGGCTAACATCAGCAGAATCGCGGTGACGGACAACTTTACCCCCGCCTGCCGGGCCATGCGATACACCGCCCAGAATATGCCGATGGAAAAAATATATTTGCACATCGCCCAGATAAACTCCGCATTCGGCGGCGAAAACCAGGTCAACGGCCCGAAAACAGCCAGCGTTACCGGGGGGGTTGGAAAGGTATCACTGGTGTAGGGCACATGGTGCTGAATAAACGGCGGCACCACGACCATCCAGCGGTCAAAGTCGTTCACGTAATGGGTGGAACCGGTTTTTTCCCGATGGATTACCCGCGCACGCGCCTGAAAAGCTGCGACAATGGTGACGATCAACCCGACCGCCAGAATAATGCTGACGGCAAGTCGATGGGGGGACATTGTGTTGCTTTTTGCATTCACAATTGCAACCAATTCTTTCCTGTCTTTCCTGCCGCCGCACCTGGCTCTTTTCCGCTAAAGCTTCAGCGATCCAATACGTGCAACCGCTTCGCGCAAACGGGATTCATCCACGGTCAGCGCCATACGCAAATACCCTTCGGCCGCCGGACCAAAGCCCGCACCCGGCACGGTTACCACGTGCACCTCTTCCAGCAGGCGGTTGCACAAATCCATGGAACTTATTCCCTGAGGAGTATTTACCCAGCAGAAAAACCCGGCTGTGGGTTTGCGAAACTTCCAGCCCAGGGCGGACAAACCGCCATGCAGCGTATCGCGCCGCCGCCGGTAAATATCCATCTGTTGTTTCACATCAGGATGGTCATAATGTTCCAATGCTGCGGCTCCGGCCACCTGAACGGCATTAAATTGTCCGGAATCCACATTGCCTTTCACCTGCCCCAGGGCCGCCACCACCGCCGGACTTCCTACCGCCCAGCCAATGCGCCAGCCGGTCATATTGAAGCTCTTGGATAACGAATGAAATTCAATGGCGACATCCATCGCACCGGGTACCTGCAAAATGCTGCACGGCGGATGCTCAAAATAAACCTCGCCATACGCCAGATCATTGGCGATGATCCAGTTGTAC
>JAKAZF010000221.1 GCA_021826605.1 Planctomycetota bacterium
ACTGAGCCGTCCTCCAGCACCAAAGCCGCTTTAGATGTGATTGCCATGATTCGTGTCAACACCTTTCAACTTATCGACCCGCGCGGGCCTCATTTACGTGCCGAAGTATAACGGATTCTGCCGATGAAGACTGTTCCTTGAGATAAAAACGGAGTATAGTATCAAGCCGCAAGCCCGGGTGGCGAAATTGGCAGACGCGCCAGCTTGAGGTGCTGGTGGGAGCAATCCCTTGCAGGTTCGAATCCTGTCCCGGGCATCAGATCAGATTGCACCGTTATGGAAGTATCAGAAAATACATCCAAGACGGACTTTGTTCCCTCGCACCTTCACGCATATTCTGAGCAATTCCGGCCATTCCCGTTGCCAACTGCGTCGGCTTTTCCACTGCTTTGGCCGGTGTCGCGTTTTGGTTTAAATGTTCGCCCGCCATTTGTTAGCAAGCGCGCGGCATTATGGCCACCCCCAGGGCGGTTTGTGCGAGGTTACTGGCCTGCCAATACGCCGGCCAACTATCGAAACGTGGCAGTGTATCAAACAGAGAAGTTTTGGAAGTTTTGTTCTCTCACGGTAGAGCCGCAGACGGGTACAAAAACGATATAAATGCCATACGCATTTAGCCGATGGGATCACACCAGCCTGCTTTCAGCCAATGTAAATACCTCTGAACTCTTTCTTTGCTCGCTTGGCTGTTCAAATAATTTACCATTCACCGCAGTGATGACGGCTCCCTTCGCCAGATTATGTAGCTCCAGTCTTGCCCGGAGTTTCCCGTCGGCAGTTGCGCCGAAGATGAAAAACTGCGGTCACGGCAACGCAAACGCGACGTATGCCGACAACACCCAGTCGCCGCTGTGACGCGCTGCGCTGGTAAGGGCCGGCCCGGCACCAATTCCAAGGTATGGCGTGAGATATCCCCATTTTGGTTCCGGATTGATCTCTAGGCCGAATATAGTTGAGATCGATTGCTGACCTACGTTGCTTCCTGACAAGGGATCTGATCCCACAATTTCAAACACCGGGGTAATATCGGATATGCCCGGTATGGGCAAATTGCGGTGATAAATGTTGTAACCCAGCACCGTATCCCAAGTGAGGTCTTTTTCTCCACCCTGATGCGGACCGGTTAAAAACGACATTCCCAGACTTGTCATGATGCTCAGGTGATTGCCCAATCCTATTGCCTGCATGATGCGCGGTGAAATGACCGTACCGGTGCTCACCGTTGAGCCTGACGGAGGATCAATCTCAAGCCCTGGCACCAGCGAATAGTCAATCGAATCATGCTTGCTCACATATTGGTAAATCGGCGCACGCATGATAATGGCGAAATTAGCCATACCATCAAAATTGCGGCTCGTCGGTTCGCCGGGTGCGGCATCGGGAAATGACACATGTTCATGCTGATACGGGGCCTGCAATTCGACTGTCCACTGGTCCATGCCCCACTTGAATTCATTGTAGAAGAGGTCCAGTTGCTGGTGGCCGGTTTCAAAGTGGTACCAAGTCATCGCAACCTCGCGCTGCGCTGCCACATTGGCGGCCAGAAATGTACCGGGGAAAAAGCCTTTGGCCAACTTGCTGCGGTGATCCAGCAATCCAAAAAAATAGCGGGTGGATTGGCTGCCCCCGGCCCCGGCATCAAACGACCTCACCGGAGAGTCTCCGCCCGCCATCTGTGCCAATTCATCAGACATACTTTTTTCATGCCGACGGCCGACTTGTTTTCCATAGTTAAACGCATCTTGAAGGATGTCTGCCGCTGAAGGTAAACCGATATCGTCACCCCGGTTTCCATGCGCGACCGTGTCTTGTGCTGCCGGAGTGGATGTGCCTGCTATCGCCGATGCCGCTCCCTTGACTGGTGCTGCAGCGACAAGGCAGCCGACTGCCATAGTAATCATTATGCGTGATGGAAGTGTGTTGATGCCTTTCACAGATTTTGTCCTTTCTAATAAATACACAAAAATAGTTGCTGCTTGCAGGCGGACGCTCTCGTCACGTTCCGCCAACCGGTGCACCATGCCCGAAACTCTTTGTGTCAGCAGAGGCGCGCGGGCGGCTGCTCTTTTCCCATTCAAGTATCGTTCCGCCTGCATCCGGGCGGCGGTTCAATTTCCGTTCGGCGGGTGGCAAACTTTCAATGCCGACCGTCCATGTACCTGTTATCAGCGGCTGGATAAAAATTTCTGAAACACCTTCGCGGCGCAATTGATTTGCCCAAGATTCGTAATCGTATGTCACCCGGCGAAGTTCAAGTTTTACCGAATTGCCGGTTGTATCCATAATCAGGTAATGCACGGCCGGATCACCATCATGATCGGGTTTGCCCACAACCCCGCAGTTGGCCGCAAAGCCCACATCGGCAATCTTACGCAACCAAGGGAAACCCGAATGGGTACAGACAAATCCGGACGTTTGAGTGGACACTAAAAGACGCTGTAATAAATTTTCATCAAGGCTGGATGGGTACAAAAATTCGTTGGTTTGGCGCGGGCTGCCGTGGCATAGAAGGACAGTTCCCACGGGTGTATCCAATTGGCCGCGATCCGGCCAAGTTGCAAGCCATTGCCGATTGGCGTCGGAAAGACTTTCGGCGGCATAGTTAAATGCTTCGCAACTGGCCTTTTCATCCTGCATGGATGAATAGCCGCACCCACATACATTTTGTCCCGCCGCCGCCTGCAATTCATGATTACCTGCCACGAGGATATCAAATTCGCCGCGTATCAGATCAATAATTTCATCGCTGTGGCCGCAGCATCCGATGGCGTCGCCTAGAAAGCCCCGTTGTGTGCACCTTTGGGCACGGGCATCTTCCAGACACGCCCGCAGCGCCGGTACGTTGCCATACGCACCGCCCATCAGCGCGATGCGCAGGTTTTTCGGCAATATCCTATCGCGAGAAAATCCCCGGGACATAGCATTATTCTCCGGCCGGTATGACCACTGGCTGCACCATCGCTTCCAATGATCGACCTGCCCCTTCAATTCCCCATATACTCCACGGGATCATGGCAGCCGCCCCGACCATCCAGAGAAAGCCCATCAGGCCGAAAACTCCTGCGTCACCCCAACTTGATTTGGACACTGCCACCAGCAGGGGGCCGGAGGCGATGGCCCCAATGCGCCCTATGGCAACTGACACGCCAATGCCGGTAGCCCGCAGATGAGTGGGAAATATCTCTGAAAAAGTCGGGTATGCGCTGGTCCATGCCCCCGTCGCACAAAAGTTGGCCGCCATAAATGCGACCAGCACCACCGTCGGTGAATGCGTCGCGGCCGCAGGTGCCATCAGTAAACTGGTCAATGCCGCCATTGTGTAAAACAACGGAACCATCCGCTTGCGGCCCAACTGGTCAAATTTCCAGGCCATCAGCAGGCCTCCGGCCAAAGCTCCAATATTGCCCATGAAGTAGAACCACGGCATCTGATGGTTTGGGATGTGCACCTGCGGCAGCACCACCAGCGCCAGAAAGGTGAACAAACCGTAGTAGCCAAATGCTTCGGACAGGTCCAGAGTGGCCCCCAGCATAAGGCGGTAAGGATAGCGACTGATCAATTCCATTAAATCGGCGGCTACTGTGCGTGCAGGGTTGCTACCGGGCAAATTTAATTGTGAATCGGAAACCGCACCATTGATTGGCGGTTCCTGACCGGCGGCATGCACCATGTCATTGACGACGCGCTGGGCGGCATCGGGCTTTCCACGAGAGAGTAACCAACGGGGCGATTCCGGCAGTACCCTGCGGAAATAGGCCACGAACAGGCCGCCTACCGCCCCGAGCGCAAAGCCCAGTCGCCAGGCAATCGCTGACTCCGGTATTAGGTTCAAGAATAAAATACTAACCAGCGCCGCAACCAATGCACCCACCGGCCAGAAATTCATAACGATGGCCGCTGCCCGTCCGCGATGTTTAACCGGCAATAACTCTCCGATCGCTCCATTGATGGCGGAATATTCTGCACCAACGCCAATCGCCGTCAGAAAACGGAAAACCATAAACCAGCCGAAGCCGGGTGAGAGAGCCGAACACAAGGTAAAAAATGAATAGATCGTCAAAGTGGTAAGAAAAAGCTTCTTGCGTCCAAACCGATCGGCCAGATACCCAAAAAGCACCGCCCCGACCATGATGCCCGCCAGCCATAGCGAGGTGATCAGCGACGCTTCAGAACTACTTAAATGCCACTGGGATTTGAGGATTCCCAGTAGCCCGCCGGTAAGATTGACTTCAAACGCGTCAAAAAGCCACCCAATCCCCAATGCCAGTGTCACCACGGTGTGGTACCGACTCCATCGGAGTCTATCCAGAACAGACCACGGCGAACTACTCTGCGAATAGGCTGGCATGTGGCCCCTTCAAAAAATTTATTCCATTCACTTAGCTACGCACTAGCGTACGCAGCCACTCAGCGTTTGGATGATGGTCGGGCGAAGAGCCACAATCTTACACCCCATCGCGATTTCTTAGCCTCGGTCCGTTACCTGCCATGATTTACTTTGGGGCATTCATTGGCCAAGCGGTTTCAAGCGGGAGACCAGCCACGCTGGGGGCAAAATCAAAACTTTTTCCACCGAGGCGATAAAGTTACGTTAATCGCTATAATCTAGGTTTTGGCCAGTGAATGGCGCGGTTTCCCTCGACCGGGGAGACTTGAAAATGGGTGTCAGCGGTTGATTTGGAGAGTTCTCTCAATGCAGGAGTCTATGGTGGGTTTATTGACGGTAAAACCGGCACATCGGTTCGTCATTATCGCGGCAGAGTTTAACAAGCTCGTTACAGCGCAGCTTGAAATGGGTGCCCGCGAGGAATTATGCAAACTTGGTGCCCAAAGCTCGCAAATCTCCACCATCTGGGTTCCGGGAAGTTTTGAGATTCCAACCACTGCCATGGCCGTCGCCAAAAAGGGTGGTGTTTCTGCCATCATCTGCCTTGGTTGCATTATCCGTGGTCAGACGACGCATTTTGACCATGTGGCGGCAACCGCAGCTTCTGGCATAGCGGCCATCGGTCCAGCTACGGGGGTACCCACCATCTTTGGTGTGATAACCGCCGATACCCAGGAGCAGGCACTGGATCGCGCAGGACTGAAAATGGGCAACATCGGCAGCCACGGGGCCCAAGCTGCCGTTCATATGGCCAATACAATGGCAAATATCGCCAAAGGTACCGTTTAATGACAAGTTCTATTGAGTCCAATCCCGATTCAACGCAGTTAAGTATCCGTCAAAAATCGCAGGCTAGACGATTGGCCCTTCAGGCCCTGTTTCAGGCCGATGCACAGGGAAATGATTTTTTTACCTCGGGACTGGCTGATTTTATGGCTCAATCGACCGAGGATATTTCGGTGCGCCTGCTGGCGAGTCGAATGGCGAATCATGCGTGGGATTATCGCAAGATGTCGGACGATTGGATCACGCGATTAATGACACAATGGTCGCTTTCGCGGGTGGCGGCTGTGGATCGGGCAATCTTGTGGCTGGGGCTTTGGGAGTTAACCTCCGGAACAGACACCCCGCCGAAAGTTGTTTTGGATGAAGCCATCAACATGGCCAAAGAATATTCCACCGCTGAATCATCAAAATTCATTAACGGAGTGCTGGGGGCGGCGTACAATCAGCACGCTGCCAACCTGGCTCAAACCCGGCCGCAAAAAATGTCGGAGTGATGATGGTCTTTGGTTTTA
>JAKAZF010000222.1 GCA_021826605.1 Planctomycetota bacterium
CGGCTGCAGGATCCGTCCAATACCCATATTTCCATCCAAAATGCCTGCAAAGATGTCACGATTGAACATATCATCATTCACACGCCGCACAATTCTCCAAATACCGACGGTATTGATCTTTCCGGCCATAATATCGTGATCACGCATTGCCGCATTTCGGATGGCGATGATTGCATCGCCATTGGTGGCAGCGGGCATCGCAGCCGGAATTATTTTGAAAGCCGGAATATTGTCATTACTCATTGCGCGTTCGGTTATGGCCATGGCATGTCCATCGGCAGCTTCACCAGCGGCGGAATTCGTAATCTTCTGGTGGAAAATTGCACATTTAATCATACCACGGCCGGCATACGCCTTAAATCCAATCTGGGACGGGCCGGCATTGTGGAAAATTTGACATATAAAAATATCACCATGCGTGATGTCCGCTGGCCGATTTTTATTTCCAGTTATTATCCGCACGCACCAAAAAGCTCCTGGCTTCAATTGCCACAACCCATCGGACGCTACACGCCGATCTGGCGCAATATCCGCATTATCAATCTCACCTCGGTGCAATCGCCGGTGGCGGGACACATCATCGGAATGCCCGGTGCCCCGGTAACCAACGTGCTGCTGCGCAATGTTCATATAAAAGCGAAGACCGGAATGATTATTGCAGATGCACGCGATATACGTTTTCAAAACAGCAGCATAATCGCCTCCCGCGGTCCTGCTGTTATGGTGCACCATGCGCGAATCACCGGTATCAGCACTGCTGGAGTAGCTGTGGCCGCTGCCCAGTGATATTGTCCGTTGATCACCGGAGCTACAGCGCATAATATTTAATCCTAGCATCATGCGCTGCGGAAATCGCCACAGCCCGGCGATCCGAAAAAAAAATTACGATAGGAGGCCTTCATGACTCGTAAGCAAAACCTGGCACGCCGGGACTTCCTGGAACTTGCGTTGCTGACAGGAGCGGGTGCGACCATAACGGCGCGTTCCGCGAAGGGTGCTGCCCGCAAGCCAGCCTCCAAGCGGGGGACCGGCACCACCATGTACGAAATCCCGGACGCAGGTTGGCGGCTGTGGCTGGATACGCAAGCTTCTTGGGAAAACGATCAGCTATATCTTCCTGATGAAGTGGTTCTCCAAACCGTCCCGGTAAATCCGCCCACAGGCGGATGGGAAGTGCTCACTGCGGAGCAAGGAATTGCCGTGACCCTGCCGGGCACCGTGGAGCAGTATTTCTGGGGAAAAGAAGGTCTGCGCCCTTATCAGGACAACGAATATTTTTTCGCATGGGATGACCCCGAAGTTCGATGTGGTGCATATTACGGCGTGTCATGGTGGTGGACACAACTGGATATTCCTGAATCGTTCGCGGGGAAAAAAGTGTTGTTGCGTGTGCGCGGTGCGCGGCAGCGTGCGGAAGTGTACCTTAACGCTCACCTCATTGGCTATGATATAATTGATCAAACCGCTTTCACCTGTGATGCCACATCCGCTATACGTCCCGGCGGGAAAAACGTCTTGGCGATTCGCATTACCAATCCCGGCGGTCGCTTTGACTGGCCGGATGGAAGTACCACGGTTTGGAGCAATGGCCGCTTTCAGCGCAGCCATGGTTTTGGCGGTCTCGACCGCGGTTTGCTGCTCGAGGTACATGACGCGGTATATGTTGCCGATGTTTGGGCGCTGAACACTCCCGAAATTCGAACGGTCGATGCCCATGCGGAATTAACCAATGATTTACCCCATGCGGTGAAAGGCCAATTGCATTTCTCCGTCCTTAACGCCGATGGAAAAGCCATAAAACATCACCAGGAGTTAATTGTTGTTTCCACGGGAAGCGGGCATATGTTTCGCGTACCACTGGCCTGTGGCTCCGCTGAACTCTGGGATTTGAGCCATCCGAATTTGTATCGACTGCGGGTAGAGTTTCATTCCGATGACCGCAGTATTGCAAGCCACCGCGATGTCGAATTCGGTTTCCGCTGGTTTGAAGCGCAGGGCATCGGGGCTGATGCGATGCTGAAACTTAATGGGAGCCGTATCAAGCTTTACACCGCCATTTCATGGGGATTTTGGGGAATTAATGGTCTTTGGCCGACTCCGGCACTGGCGGAGAAAGAAGTGCGGGCGGCTAAAAGCTTGAACATGAACTGTCTGAATTTTCACCGGCAGATCGGCCGCGAAGAAGTGTTGCAGCAGCAGGATCAACTGGGGCTTCTGCGCTATATGGAGGTGGGGGGCGGAAAAGAATTTGTGGCGGGGCCGGCGGATGGATTCTGCGCGAAGTTCATGACCGAAAAGTTGTTGCGAATGTTCCGGCAGTTTCGCAGCCATCCTTCGCTGGTGATTTATTGTGTGCAAAATGAGTGGAATCCGGACCTTCATGACCCGCGCATTATGGCGATGTTAAAACGCCTGCACGCGGAAGACCCCAGCCGCATCGTGACTTTGAAAGACGGGGTCGTACCCGCCGGGGAAGCCTGGTATCGCGCCGGCGGGTGGAAACTTCATTGGGATCACGGGCATGGCTTCTCGGGATGGTGGTGTCAGCATACCGCCGGTGGCGGCGGCGGGTCGTGGCTGGATCGGTATTATCAAGGCCCGGATGAGTTTATGTATCGATCTGACAATCGAAGGGAAATTGTCGAGTGGGGCGAGGTCGGCGGCTCGGCGGTTGCTGATAATCATGAATTAATGGTGCGGCATATTAAAGAGGCTGGCGGTAAAAGCTATGACTTGCTGGATCACCAAGAGATACTGTCGGCCTATAACACATTTCTGGACCACTGGAAATTCCGCTCGGCATTTCCCACAACCTCGGCGTTGTTTGAATCACTGGGAGACCGATGTTATCAGTGGTGGTCGATCTTGCTGGAAAATTTCCGAATTGCTGAACGTGTGGACATGTGTGCCATCAGCGGATGGGAATCCACTGCGATTGAGAATCACTCGGGAATTGTTGATAACCTGAGAAATCATAAAGGCGATCCTGGGCTGATTGCCCAGTCTCTGCAACCTCTGCTCCCCCTGGCCAAACTCAGACAGACGGTGGTATCAAGCGGGGATGCCGCCGAATTTGACGTGTATTGGGTCAATGAAAGTGGAAAAGCAGTATCAGGCAATCTTCGAGTCACCTTGGAGATGCCCGATCAGAGTGAAATGACATTATTTGACGCGCCATTACCAACGCATGTCCCGCAACGACTTGTTTATCCCATGGCCTCCGGCCAATCCACCGGGCCGCTGGCGCAAGGCGGAACGTATATCATCACAGCGCGAATTGTCGGCCAACCGATCAGCCATAAACGGACGATTCTTGCCGTTGACCTTGCCGGCCCGAAAAAAGGTGATATTCGTGTGGGCATTATTGGAAAGCAGCCGGCGATTGGAGGAGCGTTGGCGGAAGTGCCGGGCGTTCATTGCAGTGAATGCGTCGCTACGGACCACTATGACATGCTGCTCCTGGGCAACGGCCCGGCCGGCAAAATAATATCCGCAACGCAAACGATTACCGGCACCCCGATCCCCTGGCTTTTTGCGCATCAGTGCGCCGGACAAAGTGGAGATATGCGATTTATTTTCAACGCGCTGCCCGATGCCCCGGCCGAGATAACGTTATACTTCGCCGAGATTCAGCACAAGGCGGGCAGTCAGCGCGTGTTTGATGTGAACATTAACGGCCAGACCGTGCTAAAACATTTTGATATCTGGGCGGAAGCCGGAGGGGCCTGCAAAGCAGTTGAGAAACGCTTCACCCTACGTCCCCGCAATGGCTCGATTGTCATAACACCCGGTGATATTCAACATGGTGATGCTGCATTTTCAGGTATTAAAATACAATGCGGCGGGCGTACCATCACCGCCTATTTCGGACCTGAATCGATCAAGCAGCATCTTGGCCCGGCGGAACTTATTTGGAAACCATACCAGACTTCCGCCCCCATTACGCCGCAGGTCGCCGAGATTATCCGAAACGGCACGCCGCTGCTGGTGGTGACCGACAATGGATTTTTCTCAGACGCCGCGGCGGGCGATCTAATGCGCTTAGGCGCCTTTAATTATCACGGACACGTCGGGTCTTTGCGCTCCATGGACAACTGGATGGGCAATTGGATTTTTGTTCGCAGTCATCCCTTGTATGCCGGGCTGCCCGTAAATTGTGCCATGAAAGGTGATTACCAGGTGCCGTTTTTTAACGCAGACGGATTACTGCTTGATGGGGACAACGTGGAGATTGCCGCCGCCTACAGCCGGGATCATGATCGCAACGTCGGCGCATCAACGTTTACGACCGCACTGGCAAAAGGCAAAGTAGTTTTTCACATGATGCCGGCCATGCAGAAAATTGTGCAACGCCGCTGGCTGATCAATGTGCTGAATTATCTGACGGCTCAATAATCAGATGTCCGTAAATGTCCACCAGCCTGCATCCGGCGGCACCGCCAGGCAACCGTTACTCACGACGAGCGGGCGGAAAAGTCAATAACGACCCAATACCCGCCGCCGCTGCACTTGAGTACCGTCCAGGCTCGATTCTTGTTATTCACGATGGGCTGCGGGACCCAATATGGAAAGCGGCCTGAAGTAAGCGCGATAAAAGCCGCGATCTCTGGTCAGCAGCCGATCCGCCTGGTGCAGCGCGTGGGCACCGATCAGAAAATCTGCCGCCACCCGATTCCGGGGCCCGCCACCAAGACGATAATTCCGCCAGGTCTGCGACGCTTCCAGAGCGGTCTTAAGCGTCAGGGGTGTGAATTCAACACCCAACTGCTGCATCGCGGTGGCCGCCGCTGATGTCGATCCGAAGAATGCCCCAACCTCCGCCCAGATCACTTCGCACGCAATAAGCTGGCCCTCCGTGGCGGCACGTTGCAGTAACTCCATGGACGAGCGGCCAAAGGTGCTGTCAGCGCCAAATATGTCAAGCAGAATACTGGTATCCACGGCAGTTATCATCGGCGGGGTACCTTGCCGCGAAGTTCGACGATGAGTTGGTCCGTCGATTTATTGAGCTTAAGAATGCCATAAGCTGCAGCAACCGGATCGGCCATCCCGGATTTGGTAAGCGTCAGATGGCCTGCCTCCTCTCGGACTTCCAGCACCTGCCCCTTGCGCAGTCCCAGACGTCGCCGCAATAACTGTGGAATGGTAATTTGTCCCTTTTCAGATACAATTGTTTTCATACGTTAAGTGTATGAATTCCTACTTCATGTGTCAAGCATACCCCAGGGATTGGTTGAAGAAAGACCAAGGCACCATTTCCGCAGAACAGCGGAGGGAGCCGGAGTTGTTTTTCGCGGTATCGATAACGATCTATTGCTTTTTAAGACGATGGCATCATACTTACACAAACTGTATGGATGCCGAAATACTTCGCTGTTGTGAGCTGGCTGTTTCGGTGCGATTGGACGGATGGCGAGCGGATGATATGGCGAAGGGGTTTTACGTGACGGAGGCATCATGATGCGACGACGGGAAATGTTGCAACTGGCGGCGGCGGTGATTGTCCTTCCCGGGAAATCAATGACCAGCACCGGTGATCCTGCTAGTGCGGCCACGACGGGGGGCGTTTCACAAACGGCATTTCTGCGGGCCAGAACTCGTGCCGCGACTTTGGTAGCGTCCATGACGCTGTCGGAAAAAATCAGTCAGACGGGCAATACCGCGCCGGCGATCAAGCGGTTGGG
>JAKAZF010000223.1 GCA_021826605.1 Planctomycetota bacterium
TACTTCAACTCTATGAGCAAATCACCCGACGCTACAATCGTCCCGGGCGGAGTAGCAATTTTACCGATTTTGCCGTCAATAGGGCAATAAACACTGGTTTCCATTTTCATCGCTTCGATGGAGAGCAATTTTTCCCCTTTGGAAATAGCCTGCCCCAAACTCACGGCAACGGTCGAAATTTTTCCGGGCATGGGGGCACCGACCTGTTTAGGATTATCACGATCGGCCTTGGGCAAGGTGGTACGCGATTTTCCGCCAAGTGAACGATCATGAATCTTGGCTTCACGCGGCTGGCCGTTTAGCTCGAAGAAAATGGTGCGCATACCGTCCGGGTCGGCATCGCCCGACGTAATAAATTTAATCAGCATGGTCTTGCCCGGTTCCAATTCCACCGGCACTTCCACAAACGGCTGCAGTGGGTAAAAGAACGCTTTAGTTGGCAACACGCTGACATCGTCAAATTGACGGCGAAATTTTTCAAACGCGGCGAAAACGTCCGGGTACATCAGATGACTGGCCAGATCGGTATCCGTGGCCTCGCGATGAATTTTTTTGGACAGTTCCAACCGCGTTTTTTCCAGATCAATCGGTCGGAGCTTGCTGCCGGGTCGTGCCGTGGAGGCCTTGTCGCCGCGGAGAATAATTTTTTGTAATTTTTTGGGCCAGCCGCCAGGGGGCTGCCCCAGGTCACCGCGGAACATCTCAACCACACTCTTCGGAAAATCAATATGTCGAGATTCATCGAGAATATCCGCGGGTTTGAGATTGTTGGTAACCATAAACAGGGCCATATCGCCCACAACTTTGCTCGACGGCGTCACCTTTACGATATCGCCGAACAACTGATTAACATCGGCATACATTTTGGTGATTTCGTTCCAGCGGTCTCCCAATCCGAGGCTGCGGGCCTGCACGCGCAGATTGGTATATTGGCCGCCTGGCATTTCGTGCTGATAAACCGATGCAGTGGTGGCAAGCATCCCCTCTTCAAATGGTTGATAGAAGCGCCGCACCGCTTCCCAATAATCGGAAAGTTCGGCAAGTACGCTCGAATCCAAACCCGTATCGCGTTTGGTATTGGCCAGCGCCGCCACCAATGAATTCAGATTGGGCTGACTCGTCATACCGCTCATCGGGCCAAATGCGCAATCGACAATCTGCACGCCCGCTTCTGCTGCCATCAGCAGTGTTGCCGATTGCACACCCGCCGTATCGTGCGTGTGCAGTGCAATGGGCAGCCCCGTCTCCTGCCGCAATGCGCTGATCAAAATTTTGGCGGCTGGTGGCTTAAGTAATCCCGCCATATCTTTGATGGCCAGGATATGAGCACCCATCTTCTCCAGTTCCCGTGCCATTTTTACGTAATAAGAAAGCGAGTATTTTTTGCGGTTCGGATTCAGGATGTCGCCGGTATAGCAAACGGCCGCCTCACAGATGGCACCAGCCTCATTGACAGCATCCATCGCCACACGCATGTTGCGCGTCCAATTCAAAGAGTCAAAGATGCGGAAGATATCAATCCCATGGGCGGCGGCGGTCTTTACAAAAAATTTAACCACGTTGTCGGGGTAATTGGTGTAGCCGACCGCGTTACTTGCCCGCAGCAGCATCTGAAACAGCACATTGGGTGCGGCCTGACGTAACTGGGCTAAGCGATCCCACGGGTCTTCGTGCAAAAATCGCATGGAGCTGTCAAAAGTGGCACCGCCCCACATTTCAAGGCTGAAAATGCCCGGCACACGCCGAGCTATCGCCCCGGCCGCCGGCAGCATGTCAATGGTTCGCATGCGGGTAGCCAGCAGGCTCTGATGCGCATCGCGCATGGTTGTGTCGGTCAGTAATACCGCCTTGGAGTTCACCAGCGATTGGCAATACGCCTCGGCACCAAGCTTTTTGAATTCGTCCCGCGAGCCGGGCGGTAGTGGTTGGCTGCTGGCCGACACCAATGGCGGCGGGGGAGTCATAATTGAGAGGTCCGGCAGTTTTTTAACTTCGGGCGATCCATTTACGATCACCTCCCCCAAGTAGGTAAGCAACTTGGACGCCCGGTCACGCCGCGTTGAAAAACGGAACAGCGATGGCGTGGAATCGATCAAAGTGGTGACGGCCCGCCCCGCCGCAAAGTCCGGGTGCCTGACCACATTTTCCAGAAAGGGAATATTGGTCTTCACACCACGCACACGAAATTCCGACAGCGCCCGCAGAGATCGGCTTATTGACTCTTCCAGAGTCGGGGCGAAACACGTGAGTTTCACCAGCAGCGAATCAAAGTACGGTGTAATGACTGCGCCCGCATAGGCCGTGCCGCCGTCCAACCGGACGCCAAACCCGGCTGGAGATCGGTAACTTGATATGCGCCCGTAATCCGGCGTAAATTGATTCGCCGCATCTTCTGTGGTGATTCGGCATTGCAACGCCACGCCACGATAGGTCATATCCGGTTGGCGCGGAATATTGATCGGCTTTTCATGCAGATGGTACCCTTGGGCTACCAGTATCTGCGACCGCACCAGATCAATGCCGGTGATGATTTCAGTGACGGTGTGCTCCACCTGTATGCGTGGATTCACTTCAATAAAGAAAAATTCATTGGTGTCGATGTCAACCAGAAATTCGACGGTGCCGGCGTTGCGGTAATCCACCTCGCGTCCGATGCGGACCGCAGTATCGCATATCTGCTGCCGCAGCGCCGGGTCCAGCCCAACGCTCGGTGCCAGTTCCACAACCTTCTGGTGTCTCCGCTGCACACTGCAATCACGTTCAAACAGATGCACCAAATTGCCATGGCTGTCGCCGAGCAACTGCACCTCAATGTGTTTGGCCCGGGTGATGTATCGTTCCAGAAATACTTCCGACTTGCCAAATGCGCCGCCAGCTTCACGCTGGGCTTCCTCCAATTTGCCGGCCAATTCGGTCGGCTTATGCACCACGCGCATACCCCGGCCACCGCCGCCGAAGCTGGCCTTAATAATCAGGGGAAAACCAATTTCGCGGGCCATTTGTTTTATGATCGCCGGATCGCTGATGCCGTGCTGTGTGCCGGGCAGCACCGGCGCGCCGGCACGTTTCGCGATGCCGCGGGCGGCGGTTTTATCACCAAAACTTCGCAGCATCTCCGGCGTCGGGCCAATAAATGTGATGCCAGCATCGCCGCACGCCTGAGCAAAATCCGCGTTCTCCGACAAAAAACCGTACCCCGGATGGATCGCATCGACATCATGTGCCTTGGCCAACTCTATAATCGCGGGTATGTCGAGATAATTTTTAACCGGTGCGTCGGGGCCACCAACCTGATAACTCTCATCCGCCTTGAATCGGTGCAGCGAATAGCGATCCTCATGCGAATAAATGGCAACCGTTCGTAAACCCAATTCCGTCGCGGCTCGCATGACACGGATGGCGATTTCGCTTCTATTGGCGACAAGCAGCTTGTGCATATGCAAAGATTCCTTTTTACCATCTGACCTTGGCCCACGCTTCGAGCAGTAACTGCCAAAAGCCGCCACAATGCCCTCTGCATGCGATTGGGACACAGACGTCCTGGTTGGTTGTCACTTCGCGCCTGCGCCCTTAACCCATCCCCCGCATCCTTTTCCAGCCCCAGGATCGATGCAAGGGCTGCAGTGCACTGCACCGCCCGTAATGTAATCGATTTGCGCTGCGGCGCGAATAGCAGCCCCGCCCATATATTAATTGCCATTTGTACGACCTTCCCGGTCGCATAGCCCCATGGCGGATATGGAGCCTGCCTCCGCATTGCCGCTGATATGCTTCGCACCTGAATTCGGCATCGGCTCGGCGGAATTATTGCCCGGCACACGCCTCGCAAAAAGCAAAGATGCGTTTTGCGAAAATGCGAAAGTTCAGATAATCCAAGTACTATTTTTAGACGCAGCAAAGAATTCGTACTATACTGCCGATAAGTCTGGCCGGAGGAGTAAACGGATGGAGATGTTTGTCTACGCAAAAAGGAGTTGCGATGGCCACTGTTCACCGGTTCGTGGTAGTTCCGGCCGTACCTGAAAGTCTCTCTGCATTACATGAATTAGCTTACAACGTTTGGTCATTATGGAAATACGACGCGGTAAGTCTCTTTAATCGGCTTGATCCTGACCTGTGGGAAAGAACCGATCATAATCCCGTTGCCCTGCTTAACTTAATCAGTCAGGAAAAACTGCAGGCCGCGGCCCTCGATGAAGGCTTCCTCGCGCACTACAACCGTGTGGTGACCGATTTTCGCTATTACATGCAGGCACCCACCTGGTTCAGCCTCAATCAGCCCGGAAGCAAGGCCCAAATTGCCTATTTCTCAGCGGAATATGGCCTACATGAATGCCTGCCTATTTATTCCGGCGGTTTGGGCGTGCTTTCTGGCGACCATATGAAAAGCGCCAGTGAGCTTGGCCTCCCACTTGTCGGCGTCGGGCTTTTATACCGCGATGGGTATTTTCACCAACGTCTGAATCCGGACGGCTGGCAGCAGGAACTTAATCCGCAAAATAATTTCTTTTCCATGCCGCTGAAATTGTGCGTCGGCCCCGATCAGCAACCCATCCGTACCTTTGTTGATCTCCCCGGCTCACGCGTCAACATTCAGGTTTGGAAAATCATGGTCGGCCGCGTCACCATTTATGCCATGGACACCAATCTCCCCGACAATCGCCCGGAAGATCGTGAGATTACCGCCCGGCTTTACGGCGGCGATCAGGAAATGCGCATCCGCCAGGAAATTATCCTCGGCATTGGTGGTATCCGCATACTTACCGCCTTGGGTATCAAACCGACAGTTTGCCACATGAATGAAGGGCATTCCGCCTTTCTCGCCATGGAACGTTGCCGCGTGTTGATGGAAGAAGGCAAAATGTCGTTTGCTGAAGCTCGCGAGATTGTTGCCGCCAGCAATGCTTTTACCACCCACACGCCCGTGCCGGCCGGCAATGATCATTTCCCGCGGGAAATGATTGAACGTTATTTCGGCGGGTACTGTTCTAAACTGGGCATCTCCATGGATGAGCTTCTGGGCCTTGGGCGCATCAACCCCGCCGATGCCCATGAAGGTTTTGGAATGACCGTACTGGCGCTACGAATGGCGTGGCATTGCAATGGTGTCAGCAAACTCCACGGCGAGGTGTCGCGGCACATGTGGCAGCGAATCTGGCCGGACGTGCCACCCCACGAAATTCCCATCACCCACATCACCAATGGCGTCCATACTCAATCATGGATATCAGAAGGTTCGGCCCGGTTGTATCAGGAATATCTCGGTGCCAATTGGCTAGAGCGCCCGGCCGACCATAGTGTCTGGGTACGAACCGACAAAATCCCTGATTCCGAACTGTGGCGCGTCCACGAGCGACGCAAAGAACGTCTCATCGGCTTCGTCCGCCAACGCCTCGGGGACCAGATGAAACGGGCGGGGGCCGCCGCCGCAGAAATTGGCCGCATCGACGAAGTACTCAATTCACGCACACTGCTGATTGGCTTTGCCCGTCGCTTTGCCACCTACAAACGCGCCACCCTTTTACTTCGTAACATGGACCGACTGCTCCGCTTGCTGCGCGATACCGAACGCCCGGTGAATTTTCTTTTTGCCGGTAAAGCGCACCCGCGCGACGATGGCGGCAAACACTTTATCCAGGATATCTACCGCTTCTCGCAACGTGCAGATGTACGTGGACGCA
>JAKAZF010000224.1 GCA_021826605.1 Planctomycetota bacterium
GGCATTGACCGGATAACCTGCATCCTCCCATGCCATAATGCCGCCTGAAACTGAGACGGCTTGATTAAATTCGGCATCGGACAATTTTCGCAATGCCATTCCCGATGGATTGCCGCTGCGGCAAATGAGATACACGGGTTGATCGGGGTGTTGCTGATGTCGAGCGATGGCCTCGCGATTGATTTCATCAAGCGGAATACATTTTGAATTGGGCACATGCTGACTCTGAAATTCCGCCGGAGTGCGGACATCTATCAACAAGGCCCCGCCGGTATTGGAATATATCTGATAAAATTCGCCAACGCTGATTTCTTTTTTATCCATTACGACATTCTCCACGTCGGTCTGCAGGCCGATCGCCCTGAACGGCAAACTGACGATAAATTATGCTGTTTTAGCCGCGGGTACTTTCAATGCATCAAGCGCCTCGGTAACGCGCGGCAGGTAGGTATAACTTGGCCCCCCCTGCATCATGACCGCTACACCGGCGGCATCAAGTATCTGTTCACGGGTGGCACCGGCAGCGACCGACGCCTTTACATGGGCATAGATGCAATTTTCACAGCGCACGGCGAGGCCGATGCCCAGCGCGATGAGTTCCTTTTCCAGAACGGTGAGGGCACCAGGTTTCATCGCGGCCTGATGCAAAGCCCCGAAACCTTTGAGGGTATCGGCCATCTCGGCCTTTACGGCGCGGGTCGCTTCCGCATTGTTTTGGTAGTAATTCTCGGCATTTGTCGGCACAACAGGACTCCTTTTAGCAACTTGTATACCAGATAAATCCGCCCAAGCCTTGCCCAGTATCAACATTAGAGGTGACGGATTGGATAGTCAAGGTGGATGCGGCGGTATCAACGCTGCCCAAATGAGAGAACTGTCATAGATGCGGTTATAATCCGGGCATGTTTGATGAGCCAACGGGCAAAGGAAAGAAGGTGGTTGTCGCCATGTCGGGGGGCGTGGACAGTTCCGTCGCAGCCGCTCTTTTGCAGCGACAGGGATATGAGTGCATGGGCGTTTTTATGCGTTTGGGTGGCGAGATGGATGAGGACACTTCCTGCGATCCCGATGCGCGGAAGGCTAATCGTAAGGGATGTTGTTCCACCGGTGACGCCGCGGACGCACGCTACGTGGCGGGATTGCTGGGGATGGATTTTTATGCGTTGAATTTCCGATCGGATTTCGGACGCATCGTAGACTATTTTGTGCAGGAATATAATGCTGGCCGTACGCCAAATCCGTGTGTGCGTTGCAATGAATACCTGAAATTTGGAAAATTGGCTCGCTACGCCCGAGCGGTCGGTGCGGACTATGTCGCCACCGGTCATTATGCGCGGGTGGGCCGAACACCGGGCGGCAGACCGGCAATCCGGCGTGGCAGCGACCTGACGAAAGATCAAAGTTATGTTCTTTTTGGGGTGCCGCCGGAGGAATTGCCCCGCATGCTTTTACCGATTGGGGATTACCCTAAGAGCCAAGTGCGGGAGATGGCGCAAGAATGGGGATTACCCGTCCATTCCAAGCCGGATTCACAGGAAATCTGCTTTGTGCCAAATAATAACTATTTCGACCTCTTGTCGAAAAAAAGCCCCGAGAGCATACGACCGGGAGAGTTTATCGGTCCGGATGGCAACGTGGTGGGAAAGCACCCCGGCCACCAGCGCTTTACGGTGGGCCAACGGAAGGGTGTGGGCGTGGCGTTTGGATATCCCATTTATGTCACGGCGATTGACAGCCAGACCAATCGTGTGCATCTAGGCCCGGCGGAAGAGCTTTTGTCGCAACACCTGCTGGCCAACGAGATAAACTGGCTGGATGACGATTTGCCCCGGCAGAAACGGTGCCTGGCCAAGGTGCGTTACAATTCGCAACCCGCACCGGCGGTTGTAACGCTTACCGCCGATCACAATTTATTGGTCAGTTTTGACCAGCCTACAGCGGCCATTACACCTGGTCAGGCAGTTGTGTGCTACGAGGAAGATCGGGTTCTGGGTGGAGGATGGATACAGAAGGTCAGTCGCACGCCGTTGGCGTGAGGGAAAGCGTTCGTACCGGCATCAGTTCTTCCGGGGATGATGGGCCGAGAATAACTGTGGTATTTGCCGGGGCATTGGGCGATACGGTTTTGCTTCGGCCATTGATGGATCGGTTGCGGTCGCTCTATCCGGCTTGCCACATCACTTTAGTCACAACGAACTCTATTGGCCAATTATTTGCATCTTTGGGTTGGGCGGATGCCGCGGCGGATATCAACATGCATGATCATCATCGCTGGTTTGGTGCCGATCATGCCGATGCGTCGGTGCCATGGGCAAGGTGCGATTGGCTTATCAGCGGCGTAAGTAACGGCCATGACTGCTGGGCGATGGCGGCTCAACGCCACACCACTGCTGGACGAATATCGTATTTTGACCCTCGGCCAGAGGGAGGCACATCCGATCACATTGTTCTGCAGTGGTTTCGACAATTGGATGTCGCTGTCGGATTCAATCCGGTTGAACCGGTGCCGGGATCGCGGTCAAAATGGAAGCCCGTTGGCTCGACGGTATTGATTCATCCCGGCAGCGGCGGGCAGGCCAAATGTTGGCCACTGGATAACTTCAAACGGCTGGCACGGGGACTGATTGCGAAAAACCTGCATCCGCGGTTTATTCTCGGACCTGTTGAATGCGAACGAATGACCACGACGGCGATATCAGAATTAAGGCAGGAATTTGATACCATTAAGACGTATGATCTCCCTCATCTGGTGGAGGAATTGTCATCGGCACTGGTATTTTGCGGCAATGACAGCGGTGTGGCCCACCTTGCGGCGGCGTTGGGTGTACCGACGTTGGCAATATTTATTTGCAGTAATCCGAAGTGGTGGCGGCCCATAGGACCAATGGTGCGTCGATTGGTGCGGCCGCAGGTGTTGGCCCAAGCTGCAGCGGTTATGATGCATTAAATTGTGGTGGTCAGTAACACTGGAGGAAAACATTGACTCCGACTCTGCGGGTTCCCATCGAATTGCCCAATGCCAAGCCGCTTTCTCCGACAGACCCCGATTCCCTATTCGCCATGGCGGTAGAGTCGGTCAATCAGGCCTGTGAAGTTGTCAACGCACCCGGGTATGTGCGAGCCATCCTAAGCCAGCCCAAAAATGAATTGATCGTTCATTTTCCCGTGCGGCGGGATGATGGCAGTTATGAAATATTCAAGGGTTACCGCATTCAGCATAACAATGTGCTTGGTCCGTATAAAGGCGGCATACGGTACCATCCGGAAGTGAGTCTGGATGATGTAAAGGCCCTGGCGCTTTGGATGACGATGAAGTGCGCTTTGATGCGGCTTCCATTTGGCGGTGCCAAGGGTGGGGTAAAAGTTAATGCACGCGAACTTTCCTCGAATGAATTAATGCGATTAACGCGCCGCTTTACCTCGGCGATGGGCAATCATATTGGCCCCGATCATGATATTCCGGCACCGGATGTAGGCACCAACGCTCAGATTATGGATTGGATGATGGATACCTACATCAATACCCATACCGATGGTGCGCACCAGGGTATGGTGCATGTGGTTACGGGGAAATCGGTGGGTTGTGGTGGCAGCGAAGGACGTGAAAAAGCAACGGGTCAGGGCATCTGCTATGTCTTATCTGAATTGCTGCCGGAACTGAATTTGCGAATGGATACACTCCGCTACAGCCTTCTGGGGTTTGGTAATGTGGGGGCATTTGCAGCCCAGGCGCTGGGTGCCGAGGGTGGAAAGTTGATTGCGGTGATGGATCACGCCGCCGCACTGGTGAACGCCGATGGGCTGCCAACGGGCGAACTTCAGCAGCATGTGGTTAATAACGGCTCCATCGCCGGGTTTAAATCCGCTGGAACGCGCGAAGTACCGGCCGAAGAATTTTATCGAACCTCGACCGATGTATTCATACCTGCGGCGCTGGAGCGCATGATTGATGAGGAAAAAGCGCATTGGCTGGACTGCAAAGTGCTGGTGGAGGGTGGCAACGGCCCCACTACTCCGGCCGGTGCGGAGGTTTTGCGGCAACGCGGTATTGCGGTTTTGCCGGCAATCTTATGCAATGCAGGTGGCGTAACTGTAAGCTATTTGGAGTGGGTTCAAAACAAGATGGGTGTGCACTGGGATTTGCAGCGGGTTGACCGGGAATTGCAACGCACCATCGTGCTGGCAGCACGGCGTGTGCGTTTGGCATCGCACCGCCACGATACCGATCTAAGTACGGCGGCATTTGGTGTGGCCGTGGAGCACCTGGCGGATAGTTACCTGCGCCGAGGGATTTTTCCTTGACACAAGAGCATTTGCCGGCTGAAACAGCCACTATTAAAAATTCCCGCACGCTCCTGCCGTGGTATGTGTGCCACTTCGTTGTTGTGTTTTGCTATTCCATGATATCCAACGCGGTTTACTTTTTATGCATATACAGATTGAAGGTCCCGGCTTCGAGCACATTGTGGGTGGCGGCGGGTGGCGGCTTGATATACACAGTAGCCGCATATTTTTCCGGTCGATTGGTTGACCGTTGGGGTGCCAAGCGGGTTTTATTGGCGGCGACCGGCTCGTGTCTGCTGGTTTTTATCATTGGGGCATTGGCAGCGGCGAATAACAATTTCGACCTGATGGCGGTGGCGATTTTTGCGCTGAATCTGCTGGCCACACCGTCATGGCCGGCCATTGAATCGGCGCTTTCACGCACGCCGGGCACTTTGCGTTTGGGAACGCGAATGATGCTTTACAACCTGTCGTGGTCCACGAGTACATTTATCGCATTTTTTCTGACCGGTGCCTGTGGGGAACTGCTTGGCTGGTCGAATCTATGCCTTGTTTTGGGTGGCTGTGTGCTGGTGATTCTGGTAGTGACGGCCTTCTGGACTATTCCCCAATCCATGATCCAGAAGGAACACACCGCCGACCATGCGGAGGATGCGGCAGTACCTCTTGAACCGATGAAGGCGAGCACACTGTTGATGATGGCGTGGGTGGCCAATCTATTTGCGTATGTAAGTGCCAACGCCATGGTGCCCCTGATGCCGGCGGTCACCAAAGGATTGGGAATTAATAACACAGGCGTTGCCACGGCGGTCGGTTCCATTTACATGTTTGCGCGTGTGATCGGTTTTGTACTGGCGTGGGTATGGATCGGGTGGCGGTACCGTATCCGCTGGAAATTAACGTTTGTCTCCATCATGCTTGTCAGCACCTACTTCATTATCGTGTCCCAAAACTTAGCCGAGCTGATTGTGCTGCAGATCGTTCTGGGCCTGGCACTCGCGATGATTTATTCCGGTTCGCTTTATTATGCCATGCACCTGAGTCGCGGGTCCGGGCATAACGCCGGCATTCACGAAGCTGTGATCGGTGTCGGAACGGTTTTGGGCCCGGCGCTGGCAGCGATGTCGGGTGAGGCGGGTGCGCTGGGACCCAAAGCTATTACGATTCTGCTCGTACAACTGGCGGGATTAGGCATTCTTCTTGGCCTTTCCTACCGGTTGAAGCTGCGACTGGGGAGAAAGGCGATACGTGTGCCATGACGCTGCCGGTTGCCAAGTTAGCGGTACTGATATCAGGTTCAGGCTCGACCATGCTGAATCTTGCCCATGCTATCGATAGCGGCGATTTGCCGGCGCGGATTGTTCTGGTTATCGCAAGCCGATCTGATG
>JAKAZF010000225.1 GCA_021826605.1 Planctomycetota bacterium
TGGCACAGCGCCTTTGGGAGAGCATTCGCAATGTCCTGATCCCACTGGAGGCTCTGGACATTGCCGCCGCCGCATGTATTCAAATCCGGTTGAATTCTTCCTGAATGGCGTACTGTAGTTCGTGCTCTTGATTAAGATCGTCCATCCCTCACCCCGCCGAATCCGCCCCGTTCGCCCCCGTGGAACTCGCGTGCCCTATCACGACGAGCGCCGGTCTGCTGCGCTATGCGGGAGCCCACGGCGGCAACCGGCCACGGCCACGGCTACTTTGGCGTAGCATTCGTCACGGCTGTGGTGCACCGGTTGGTTTTGCAAAATATATCGCGTTCTTGTATTGTCCAGTTGCGTGCCCGAATTACATTCGGAGAATTTTAACATGCCTGGCGAACAGAATTGCATTTCACGGCGCGATATCATTCGTTTGACCGGAGCCGCAGTTTCAGCCGTTGCGGTTGGCTCGATCCATCAGTCGCTGCCAGCCGAAACGGCAACGTCGATGGGTGAGCGACGCAAGATACCCATTAACGACAATTGGAAGTTCATTCGCCGGGATGTAGCCGGCGCGGAGAAAACCGCGTTCAATGACGCGACGTGGGGAAACGTGTCTCTGCCGCACACATACAACGGCCTGGATGGTGAAAGGCATGGCCACTACTATCGCGGTCCGACATGGTACCGACGAGTTCTGACGCTGCCGGATGTCGAGCAGGCCGGAGAGAAAAATTATTTTCTCTATTTTGAAGGTGCGGCGACCACTGCGGAAGTGTATGTCAATGGCAGGCATGTGGGTACACATCGCGGCAACTTCGCGGGATTTTGCTTTGACGTAACGGGTGTATTGCAACCAAAGGGAAAAAACTCTCTGGCGGTACGGGTAAGCAATAAATGGGATAAAAATATTCCACCGCTGGCCGGGGATTTTAATATTTTCGGCGGGCTGTATCGAACGGCGCATCTGCTGATATTAAATCCGGTATCCCTTTCACCACTGGATTACGGTTCGCCGGGGGTTTATATCCTGCAGGAGAGCGTTTCACGAAAAATGGCCCGCTTAAAGCTCACGGCCATGCTTCGCAACGCCACTACGCGTGACACGGATGTAAGCGTGGATTGGTATGCAATAGATCACAACGGTCATGTGGTCGCCACAGCCCACCATACCGGGCACATGTCTGCGCGTACGCAACAGGAAGTTGTCAGCGTCATGGAGCTTGAGCACCCGCATTTATGGCATGGCCGCAAGGATCCGTATCTTTATACCATGCTGACGATCGTGCGGCAGGCCGGACGTGCGGTGGATACACTCACACAGCCTCTGGGGTTGCGCTATTTTCATATTGATCCGGATCAAGGCTTTTTCCTGAATGGAGAGGCTTATCCGCTGCGCGGTGTTTGCACGCATGATGACCGGCCCAAGATCGGCCGCGCCGTGACGAAGGCGGATTATCTGCAGGATTGCGCGATGATTAACGACCTCGGTGCCACATCCGTGCGGTTGGCACATTATCAACACGATCAGACGATGTACGACGCGTTCGACCGCAGCGGCGTGGTGGTCTGGACGGAAGACGGCCTGGTCAACCACATTGAGGAACAACGCGCCTTTGATGAGAACGCCCGGCAGCAATTCATTGAGCTGGTGAAACAAAACTATAACCATCCATGTGTGTTTGTATGGAGCTTATACAACGAGCTGGCATTCAAGGTGGCCCCCTACTCACAAACAAAACTGGATTTTCCATCTACCCCCGTGCTTAAATCCGAATATCGCTTTGAATCACTCCCTGCCACCGAATTCACATTGCCATGGGATATTATTTATGATCTCAATGCGTTGGCGCATAATATGGACCCGTCACGGTTGACCGTTGCCGCAACGGATCAGCACGCCGCAAGCCCGATTAATTACATTACCGATATTATCTCATTCAACCGGTATGAAGGTTGGTATGGCGGGACACCGGAGGATTGGCCGATCACCCTGGATCGGATTCGCCGGCACGTTCATCAGCGCATGCCGGGAAGGGTGATCGGCTTAAGTGAATATGGCGCGGGAGCCAATGTGCATCAGCACGAATACCCGGTCATGCAACCCAGACCCGGCGGACAATGGCATCCCGAGGAATGGCAATGTGTTGTGCATGAGGCCGCATATCGCGCTATCAGGCAACGGCCATGGCTTTGGAACACAACATTGTGGGTGATGTTTGATTTCTCCTCGGCCGGCAGAAATGAAGGGGCCGACCCGGGTCGCAATGACAAAGGCTTGGTAACGTATGACCGGAAAATAAAGAAAGACGCATATTTCTTTTACAAAGCACAGTGGACAACGCAGCCATTTGTTCACATCTGTGATCGACGGTACTCACCGCGACCGGCGGGGAGCGTTGCCATCAAGGTCTATTGCAATTGCCCGGTGGTCGAGTTATTCATCAACGGCCGATCACAGGGAATACGGAACCCGGTTGACCATGTGTTTATATGGCCGGCGGTAACATTGCCGGCCGGGATTGTCCACGTATCCGCAACCACCACCGACTCCAACGGCCATGTTTACCGTGATGAATACAAGCTGTCCGTGGTGAGCCGTTAACGCAAAGAATGGCAAATATTGCGGCTGTCCGTTGCCGCACGCAAATGATAGTTTTACGCAATTGCCCGCGGGCGGCGGATGAACGGGATGGAACCGTCAATTGGGATTGCCGAGGCGGCGTGCCGGCATTGCGCGGGAAATTCATCGGCACCTGCGAAGATTATCAAGGATGGTTACAATTAAGGCGGGCCATGAATCGGAAGAAGTGAGTTTAGCGATGGCAATCATTGGACATGGAGTGGATGTGGTGGAAGTCGGGCGAATCAATGACCTCATTGAGCGTCATGGGGAGCATTTCTTACATCGCTGCTTCACCACTGGTGAAACCGACTACTGCCGGGAACATCGGGATTCCTCCATCCATTTTGCGGGGCGCTTTGCCGCCAAAGAAGCCATTGTCAAGGCGTTGGGCACAGGATTTCGCGGGCGCATTGCCTGGACCGATATGGAAATTCTGCCGGACTCCAAAGGCAAACCGGTGTTACGGCTCACCGGCCACACCGCGTGCGTGTCACAGCAGGCGGGAATTACCGCCTGGCACATATCCATTTCTCATACCGCTCAAATCGCGTTCGCCAGCGCCATTGCGGAACAATAAAGGCTCTGCGTCAATCCAGATGAAAAACTTCCTGCAACCCCGCGCTCACCGGGCTGTGGTCGGGATTACTGGGCATGATATCGGCCATGAATTTCCACCATTTTTGGCATATTGGGGTATTGGCGATCGCTTCCCAGCGGGCCTCATCTTCAATTTCCACATAACCAAAGAGTTGCCGGGTTTCGGGATTCAGAAAAATGCTGTAGTTATGGGCACCATGCTTTTTGAGCGTGTCCAGAAGTTCGCGCCACACCGGATTGTGCCGCTGCTGGTATTGCGTTTCCATTCCCGGATGCACGGACATGACAAATGCCTTTCGGATCATCATTATTGCTCCTGCGAACAACGCTTACACAACAAGCTCCGGTAACAGAGCTTATTCAAATTCCAGCAGCAGATCATTGGCCCCCACCGTCATGCCGGGCTGCACCAGAATCTTTCCGATTTTTCCATCGCGCGGGCTGTAAACCGCTGTTTCCATTTTCATGGCCTCAATGGAAAGCAGCTTATCGCCACGGGTCACACTTTGACCGAGGCTGACCGCAACCGCGGAAATTTTTCCCGGCATCGGCGCGCCGATATGGCCGGGATTATCCCGCTCCGCCTTCGGCATTTGCACGCGGGCTTTGCCGCTTAACGATTTATCAGCGACCTTCACTTCACGCGGCTGGCCGTTCAGTTCGAAAAATACCGTTCTCATGCCATCGGGATCCGGATCACCGACGGTCAGGAACTTCACAAGCATCGTTTTACCCGGTTCAAGTTCGATGGGCACTTCCGCGTATGGCTGCATGGGGTAAAAGAAGGCCGGGGTGGGCAATACGCTGACATTGTCATGTTGTTTGCGGAAACGGTCAAAATGCGTATACACCTCGGGGTACATCAGATAGGCCGCGAGGTCCGTGTCACTTATTTCACGATGCAGTTTCTGGGCAAGCTCGTGGCGGGCGGCGTCAAGATCCACGGGGGGGAGTTTGGCTCCGGGCCGGGCGGTTATGGGTGTTTTTCCGCGCAGAATAATTTTTTGCAGTTTTTTCGGCCAGCCGCCGGGGGGTTGCCCCAGGTCCCCGCGCAGCATTTCCACGACGCTTTTGGGGAAGTCAATATGGCGGGATTGGTCCAGCACATCCTGGGGCTTGAGATTGTTGGTGACCATAAACAGGGCCATATCACCGACAACTTTGCTCGAGGGTGTAACTTTGACAATATCGCCGAAAAGCTCGTTGACCTGCTGATACATGGAGGCAATTTCATTCCAGCGTTCGGCCAGCCCAAGGCTCTTGGCCTGCACGCGCAGATTGGTGTATTGTCCGCCGGGCATTTCATGTTCATAAACCGATGAGGTGGTGGCCAGCATTCCTTCTTCAAAGGGCTGATAAAACCGCCGCACCGCCTCCCAATAATCCGCCAGAGCGGCCAGCGACTTCTGATCCAGGCCGCTGTCGCGCGGGGTGTTGGCCAGCGCGGCAACCAGGGAATTGAGGTTGGGTTGACTGGTCATACCGCTCATGGAGCTGATGGCCGCATCCACAATATTCACGCCTGATTCGGCGGCCAGAAGAAGGCTGGCTGTCTGCACGCCTGCGGTGTCGTGGGTATGAAAGTGAATGGGAAGTCCCACTTCATCTTTTAATGCTTTGACAAGTTTCTGCGCAGCCAATGGTTTGCACAGTCCGGCCATATCCTTAATGCCCAGAATATGCGTGCCCATTTTCTCCAGTTCTTTGGCCATGTTGATGTAATATTTCAGCGAATACTTTTCCCTTCGCGGATTAAGTATGTCGCCGGTGTAGCAGATTGCCGCCTCCAGTATGGCACCGCTTTCCACCACAGCGTCCATGGCCACGCGCATGTTGCGCGTCCAGTTGAGGGAATCAAAGACCCGAAAAACATCAATGCCGTTGGCGGCGGCCTGCCGGACAAAATATTTCACAACATTGTCGGGGTAGTTGGTGTATCCGACCGCATTGCTGGCGCGCAAAAGCATTTGAAACAGCAGGTTCGGTGCCCGGGATCGCAATTCCGCCAGACGCTGCCACGGGTCTTCATGCAGAAATCGCATGGCGGTATCAAATGTTGCGCCGCCCCACATTTCCACACTGAATAGATTCGGAAGCAGATGAGCCATGGCCTGCGCCGCCGGCAGCATATCGATGGTGCGCATACGCGTGGCCAGCAACGACTGATGCGCATCGCGCATGGTGGTGTCGGTAAATAACAGCGCTTTCTGCCGGGTGAGCCATTGGGAAAAATTCCTGGCACCCAGTTCTTTAAACCGGTCACGCATGCCCAGCGGCAGGCTTTGTCCATGCGGATAGGGAATTTCCGGTGGCGGCGTCATTGCGGCCAGATCGGGTGTGCGTTTAACTTCCGGAGAACCGTTTACAATCACATCACCGAGGTACGTCAACAGCTTGGTGGCACGATCGCGCCGGGCGGAAAACCGGAACAGCGCGGGGG
>JAKAZF010000226.1 GCA_021826605.1 Planctomycetota bacterium
AAGTACGGATTTACCAGGCAATACCCGGCGTGGGGTGCCCATGCGACATCAGGCACTGCCCTTCTTATTCCACCATATGTCTGGTTGTTCGGCAATCAACTGCATCATTATGCCCCGATGGTTGCGGAACATCTGATGTGGCTGGCACGCCATGCATATAACGAAAAGACTTGGTATGACCGAGGGGAAGTCAATGACGCATGGATGCGGGCGGCAATTCAGCGTTACGCCTTTAACGATGGCACGCGGCCAGAGTTGAAAAGCTGCAAAATCACTGGTCAGGGATATGTGCTGCGAGCCGGAGTGGGAGGTCCTCATGAGGTTTCACTTTTCCTGGACCAGGTGGATCGCGGACCGAATTACCGCTGGGGAGATAATGCGGTGGATTCGTCGGGTTCCATATGGTTGCAAGCTGGCGGGAGAATATTTACCGGCGATGATCGTGAAAGTACTGGAGACCATAGCCTTGATGATACAGACGGATTTTCAACTTTCGGCGTATGGAAGCGTGGAAAATATCGGGCTATCGGTATGAATGTTCTGAATCGCCCCTTGGATAATCTGGGGTTTGCACAATTTGCCGCCTTAGATTCTCGTAAGGGACCGCATTCTTATGTGTGGCCGCAATACGTCAGCCGTTCGGTCATGCTGGTGGGTACTGATTATGCGGTGATATATGATCGCATGGGAACTCCGGGAACAGGAAAAGCGCCCCAGGGAACGTATCGCTTTACTTGGTTCAATGCCCGGGATTTGCCATTTCCCGATCTGATATTTCTGCAACCAATGGTGGAACGTACGGATCATTGGAGCGAAGTGACTACTCCGATTGCTCGTGGCGTGTGGCGCGATCAGGACCGCGGGCCGGACAGTCTTGTACTGGTACCATTACGGCGGCAGGGGGTGAATATGGTGGGAATGTCGCATCAGACACTGCCTTTTCTGAGAAATCTGCACTTGCAACAGTACCGATGGCAGCGCGGCGGCAAACTGGGCCATGGGGTATACCGTGTGCAGACGCCGCACAGTCTCGATACGTTCTTCCGCGCTTCGGCACCGATTATTTTTAATCATGATGGTTTGGCGTTTGTCGGGCGGGCCGGTGTGATTCGACGGCGAACGAATAACGACACGCAATTGGCACTATTTAAAGGGTCAGTAATCGCGGCCGATGGCTTACAGATAAAGCTTGCGCCCGCATCGGGGGTGGCTGTTGGCCTGACCATTACACCTGATTTTGATTGCCGCGGAATTTATGTTGCGTCTCAAGGTGCCGCTGAGGTGGAATTCACTCTGCCCGGAAATATCAAACCTGCTGATGAGCACATTTATATTGATGGCGCGGTGATTGCATCGCGGATTTCCGGACATACCGTCACTGTGACACTGCCGGCGGGAAGGCATCATATTGAAATAAGTGCTGGGCATGCTATTCCCATGGCACCGCACATTCTCAAGACGGTCAATATCAGCGGCGGTGCCAAGGTGTTTATTACACCGGTGGCTTCCGCGGCATCTTATGAACTCTCGATTGCGCTGGACGGCTCGCATGATTGGCATATTGCAAAGAAATCGGCAGCACCATCCTTTGTTCTCTCGGGCTTAACCAACGGAAAAAAATATCATTTGAAGGTCGATGCACAAAATGCCGCTGGCAAGGCAGGCCCATCATCGCCGCAATATCCGCTTTATGTAAGCGGCAGGCCGCTTCCTCCGCCCGATGGTCTGATGATCTGGCGTGTTCAACCGCATCAGGTTGACTTGAGTTGGGGAAAAGTGCTGGGTGTTGGACAGTACCGGCTATATCGGCGGAGGCTGGGTAATAAAACATTCCGATTGGTGTATTCCGGCCCGAACAACTGGTATGCCGATGCGGTAGCCACAGAACTCCCGCCTGTCGCCCAACTTCCTGGTGTGCAGGATAATCCGTTGTATAAAAAGACTGCAACTGTCGTTTATCAATATGCGGTTGCATGTATGAATGGAAATGGCGAGGGACCAATGAGCAATATGGTCAGCACCAATCCCATTGGCTGGCAGGTCTGGTGGCCGGATGTTCCACTGCAATATCGCCGATTTACAGCTTACTGGATGCCACCATATCGTCCCATATGGGAGTTACCACCGGCTTATTATCCGGGCCAGCTTAATCCGGAACCTGATTTTTCAGAAAGTGGAAATGGTTTGCATTAATATGCTGTCATCTGGATGGCAGTATGTATAAAGGTTATGCGTGTAATATAACAATTGCGGCCATTCCCGGCGTGCCAGGATCGGCTGTCTCGGTTGCTTTAATGTTCGGTGGGGTCCGAAACATAGAGCATATAAGGCTGCTGAGAGAAACACTTAGAGAGGTTTACGTTGCGGCGATGCGATAATCCATTCTTGCCCGATCACCTGTTGAACACGTTGGTTATACCGTTGCTATTTTTTGCATTGATTGTATTGCCGTCGCAAAAAGCGGTTGGTTATGCACTTACACCGATTGCGGCGCAACATATTGCTAATTTGCCCGAGGCGGCCAGTTCGGCGGGAATTGGTTTCAGTAATGGAGCTTTATTGCTGGCCGGAGGTTGGAATTCTACTGCCAGCCAGCCTCTTGACCAAGTCCGGATATTACCCGATGTTTTTACGAATCCTTCCAATGCAGCATGGATACATATAAAAGAGCATGCTTTGGCCCAGTGGCCCACTACCGCGCAAGACGGCGAAAATCTCATTTGTATCGGCGGATGGCGTGATGGCTTGGCCATGACGACAGTGGTGCGGTGGACCTGGAAATCAGGCAAGCTGAAATTGAAATATCTTCCATCGTTACCAGCGCCACGGTTATTTGCCGGTGCAGCCGTGCTTAACCATACACTGTATCTTGTGGGCGGGCTGACTGGAAAGTTTGCCCGGCGTGCAGCACGCCAATTATGGTCTTTATCTCTGGAGCATCCGGAAACCGGATGGAAATGCGATGGCAACTGTCCTGCGTTGCCGCGGCTGTTTCCAGCCGTTGCAGCACAAAATGGCGCTTTGATCGTCGTAGGCGGCCAGGCCGGTCATCCGTACAAACGATGTACAAAAGCCTGGCTATTTCGTCCAAAGCCTGTGGATGGAACGGTGGCACATGGCTGGCAATTGATGGCTGCGCCGCCTTTCAAACTCGCCGGTCCGGGCATGATGCCGCTGGGGGAATCGCATCTGCTGGTCTTTGGCGGTGTTGCGTCAACGATAAAACCACGTTTATTAAACGGTTTATTGCCGAAAAAGCCGGAGGAATCGCTCAATAAAAAACTATGGACCTATGACACCGTGGTAAACGCCTGGGTTGCAATTGGCACCTCCAGACCGCTTGGTATCGAACCTGTCGCAGCGTCCGACAACCAGACGTGGTTAATGGTTGCGCGCCGCGTAACGACTCATTCGGGGAATCTGTGGGCGCTGCAATGGAAGCCGAAAGTACGGACATTGAATTGGCTGGATTATCTTTTTTTAGGGCTGAATTTTCTGGGCATGGCACTGCTGGGCGCTTATTTAAGCAGACGGCAAAAAAGCACCGGTGAATATGCATTGGGGGGAAATAAAATCCGCTGGTGGATGGCCGGTATCAGTCTGTTTGCCACTCAAACCAGCGCTATCAGCATCATGGCGATTCCAGCAATGACATACAACTCCGGCATTATATGGCTTATGCAGGCGATTATAGCTTTCCCGGTCGTTCTGGCTTTAAGCTGGATTATTCCGCCATTGTTGCGCCGGCTTAAACTCACCAGCGTCTATGGCTATTTGGAACAGCGATATCATCCCGGCATACGCGTGCTGGCCAGTATTCAGTCCGTCATATTTCTAACTACAGCCCGAATGACCATTATTATGCTTTTGCCATCCTTGGCACTGGCTGCGGTTACGGGATGGCATGTTGTGTCATGTGTGCTGATCATCGGCGTTGTCGCAACGATTTACACGGGGCTCGGCGGGATTGACGCAGTGGTCTGGAATGATGTCGTTCAGGTAATTTTGGTCATTGGCGGACCGATTCTGATATTGATTCTGTCCATTGGCGAACTGCGGGGCGGGTTGGGGCAATTTGTGCATATAGCCATGCATTATGACAAATTCAGACCGGCAATCTGGAGTTGGAACTGGTCGATGCCGGTGTTCTGGCTGTTTGTCTTTACCGCTTTGATGCAGTTTTTTGTCACCTCGGCCGATCAATCGCAGGTGCAGCGAATCTTGTGCACACCCGATGCGAAAGCGGCACGCAGTGCCAGTATTATCGCCGCCGTCATCGGTTTTCTCGGGGCGCTCATTTTTTTCTTCATGGGGATCACCTTATTCGCCTATTTTCACTGCTATCCGCAAAAACTCGATCCCACGATGCGAACGGATGAAGTAGTCCCATTATTTATCGTACAGACATTGCCGATGGGCGTTCGCGGATTGTTGATAGCCGGAATTTTTTCCGCAGCGATGTCGGCGATTTCAGGTGCTATGAGTAGTGTGGGAACTTTGGTGGCGGAGGATTTTTTTCCTCGGCTGTTTCCGCATGCATCGGATCGGGCTCGCTTGCGGATTATGCGCATATCCACATATCTATCTGGGATAATCGCCATATTGATTACCGTTATATTTGCGATGTCGAAAATCCCGATGATTTTTACTTTCTGGAGCAAACTTTACGCGCTGATAGGGGGAGGTTTTGCGGGAATATTTTTCCTTGGTATGTTTACGCGTCGCGCAAATTCAGTGGGCGTTCTGATTGGTGCATTGGCCAGTATTGCTGTCACGGCATATCTGATGTTCTGTACCGATGCGCACTGGCTGTTGTATATGCCGGCATCGATTTTAATATGTATTACTGTGGGATATATCACAAGTATATTTCTACCGGAATCGAAAAGGGATCTGACCGGACTGACAGTGTTCGTTTCGCCAAAGCCCGATATTGAAATCTTGGCGCAGTAATCCAGTCGTGCGTCCTTCTTGCGAACAAGGCAGGGAAACAATCAGGCAAAAGGCCGTAAACCATGTCTCCAGACGGTTGACCTGTCGGTGGTCCCATAGCGCGATATTATCCAGATTGGCAATGGCGCATTGAATTCAACGTGATGCCGAGACGGTGAAGCTTTCGGATGGTGGTCTTACGGTGACCGTGGCGAGATCGCACATTGCGATCATTGTAATGGCGCATTTTACGGGCGGTTGCGTCAAGGAACCATTGACCTTGTTGCCTTGGCACGAAGCACGTCTGAATCGTCGCGTTAGCCCGCAATACGTACTTGGTATCCCGGTCAAGTACGGTGATTAGAGAAGATTACCTGCCCGCAATGGGCACCAACATATGGCGGTCACTTGAGAAATCATTCGATGACGGCCGCATCGGGTAACGGTGGGGGGGCACAGAGTCCGGCTCCGCAACCGGCGGAAATGGCCCGCAGCAATCCGCAAATGCCAACTGATGACAGTAAGAAAGCGCCTGATTTGCGGGCATTTGCGGATACATGCAGTGATCTGCATGAAAATCAAATGCGCCCGGCGGGAGTCGAACCTGCAACCTTCGGCTTCGGAGGCCGACGCCGCTATTCACAAACCGCTTGATTCTATTGGCAATTCTGATTCATCGGAAAACT
>JAKAZF010000227.1 GCA_021826605.1 Planctomycetota bacterium
TCAATACGGTAATCTTTCCCCGTTGGCACCAATCGAACTGGCCGGGCGCATCGACCACACCTTGCTCAAAGCGGAAGCGAGGGCGGAGGACATACGTCAGTTGGCGGTTCAGGCTTTTGAATATCGGTTCGCTGCGGTTTGTGTTAATCCCCGCTGGGTGCGTCTGGCGTCTGACACGCTTGCCGAACTTGCCGCCCAACATCACCGACCAGTCGAAGAATTACCGAATGTCGCGGGCTGCGTCGGTTTTCCTCTTGGAGCCAACCGCACTACCGTGAAGGCGGTGGAGGCATCAAGTTGCGTTAAAGATGGCTGCAACGAAATTGATATGGTCATATTTCTGCCCCTGCTGCTTGACGGCCATATTGCCGATGCCCGCGAGGAAGTGATGGAGGTCGTACGCTCGGCGCGAAGCGTATGGAGCCAAACGGTCGTCAAGGTGATATTGGAAACCGCTTTATTAAGCGAGCAGCAAATTGCCATGGGCTGTGAGGCGGCCATCAGTGGCGGTGCCGATTTTGTTAAAACCAGCACAGGCTTTCATCCCGCCGGAGGTGCGACGGTCGAGGCAGTGCGGCTGTTAAAGAAGCACGCCGGCCCGCTGAAAGTCAAAGCCTCGGGTTCAATCCGCACGGTTGCGGATGCCGTCAAAATGCTCGACGCCGGCGCGGACCGGCTCGGCTGCTCGGCAAGTGTGGATATTTTGCGTCAGGCCGGCATGGTTAAACCTCACGAATAGTTGGTAGTAAGAAGGATTGACATAGCATGGCGAAAATACTGGTCACCGGAGCCGCCGGATTTATTGGATCGAGATTAAGCCTCAAACTGTTGCAGCGTGGCGATGAGATCGTCGGCATGGATAATCTTAATGATTACTATGCCGTTGAGCACAAGCGGCGCAATTTACACGCACTTGAGCAGCATTCACGATTCAGCTTTGCAGCCTGCGATTTTTGCGATGCCCCGGCCGTGAATCGGTTATTTGATGATCATCAATTTTCGGCAGTGGCCCACATAGGCGCAATGGCGTCGGTTCGCTACAGCGTAAAAAATCCGTCGCTGTATTCCACCGTAAATGTGCATGGGTCGGTAAATCTGTTTGAAGCCGCCCGCCGACAAGGCCCAGTTCATATGCTGCTGGCTTCCACCGGCTCAGTTTATGGACAATCAACGCCCGTGCCATTTTCAGAGTCCGCACCGGCTGATCGCCCGCTTGCCGCATATCCGGCAAGTAAGCGTGCGATGGAGATTTTTGGCCATTCCTACAGTCACATTTTTTCCATGCCGGTAACGGTGCTGCGGTTTTTTAATGTGTACGGCCCGCATGGACGGCCTGATATGATGCCGTGGCAGTGGACATTGGACATCCTGGCCGGCAGAGAATTGACGCTTTTTGACGGCGGCAAACTCAAACGTGACTGGACGTTCATAGATGACATCATCGATGGTTTTCTCGCAGCGCTCGATACACCAAAGGGGTACCGGATATTTAATTTGGGTTGCGGCAATCCGGTGGAAAATACCGAGTTCGTCAAGACACTGGAAAAAATACTTGGTAAGTCCGCACGGATTCATCCCGTGCCAGCGCCGGCGTCGGAACCCAAAATTACCTACGCGGATATTTCGCTGGCGCGGCGCGAATTGGGATATGAACCCAAGGTGCACGTGCACGAAGGATTGCAGCGTTTTATCGTCTGGCTGAAGGAAAACCGCCTCATTTGATTTAATATCATGGAGACTTAACAATAATGACGACCGATTCAGCAACGCGTATCTGGCTGGTGCGTCACGGCCAGACCGACTGGAACAGGCAGCGAAGAATCCAAGGACATACCCCCACCGAGCTTAATGCGGTGGGGTACGCGCAGGCCAAATTTTTGGCGGACTGGCTCGCGCAAACGCGCCGCAATACGCCGTTTGCGGCGGTTTACGCAAGCGATCTTCCGCGTGCCAGCCAGACCGCCCATGTAATTGGTGAACAGTTGGGGATTGCGGTATCCACCACGCCAGAATTGCGCGAGCGCGATCTGGGCGAATTTGAGGGTAAAACGTGGGAGGAAGTTCGAACTGCCCGAACCGCCAACGGTAGTCGGTTGGTGGAGTATGGTGATTTGGCGGACTGGACGGGTGTGCCAGGGGTGGAAAGCGATGAACACCTTTGGCAAAGAGTTTCGGCAATACTCGAGAAGATGGCAAAACAGCATGCGGGTGCCGACGTGCTGGCCGTTTCACATGGCGGCGTGATGAAACATGTAATCTGGCACATCCTGGGCTTACCGACGGGAACGCCGAGGCGTTTTCCACTTACGAACGGCCTGATTGTGATCGTTGAGCCGCGTAAAGATGGCTGGTATCTGACGGGGCTGTTTGATGCTGGCGTGCTTTCGGGCAAGGTGGCGGAAGACACCGCGAGTACGCCGTCTGTGTAGGGGGGATGAATGGACCTCTCCATGCGGCCAATGACGGAAACGCTGCCGCACCACGGTTGCTAAATATTTCTGCCCACCAGGATATAAATCAGGCTGCCCAGCAATGGAAAAAACAGGATAATCAGCGCCCATACCACCTTCCAACCGGCATCTTTCGGTTTGGTCGCTACACTGATGAGGCAGGCAATCTGAATCAGCAGAACGATAAATCCGAAGATCATCAGGGGCAGAAAAAAAATCATATGAAGCATAGAGTCACCATCCTTCCGGAATAGACGTATAGGCGGGCAGAGCAGACGATTGGATACGGCCGTGCGATTTCGGCATCGCCGGAGTGACCGCTGAATCAGGAATTCTTACCAAGCAGGATGTACACGATCGAGCCGATCACCGGAAATATCAGGATGACGACAACCCACAATACCTTCCAGCCGGTCGATTTCGCCTTGCCAATAATATCGATGATGCAGTAGATAAATAATATTAGTTCGGCAATGGATATGAGAAGCCACAAAAGTCCCATGGCGTGTACTCCCTGTAAAAAAGACTCCGGCAGGGGCGAAACAACAGGTTGCCCACACTCCACAATCACAGTGATTGTAACCTGCGCACAGGTGAACACCACCGTAAAAGATGCCGGCGCGTCAAAGCGCATAAAGATATTCTCTGACGAGTCTATGCCGGACTCTCGCATGGCCGGCCGGAGTGTTCTAAACCTGTCGCTTCGCCATCGCAACGTCATGAGGGAAGTTAAAACGGCGCGAGTGGGCTTTTTCTTGAATCGGAAAAACCAAACGCCGTTGTTAACTGCCGATAGATTGCATTAAGATTCGTCTGTGAAGAAAAAGTCGCTACGACATAAACTGAGTATTTTTGGCCAACCGCCGGCACCTTGGTACGAAAAGGGACTGTATTTTAATTGCACGCAGTGCGGCAATTGCTGCTCCGGAGGGCCGGGTTATGTCTGGGTGTCGGATCATGACATTCTGCAGATCAGCCAGTTTTTGGGACTGGACATCGAAACGTTTGCCCGAAAATATTTGCGGCAGTTGCCCGGTGGTATCAGCCTGACCGAACATGCCAATTTTGACTGTATTTTTTTAGAGCGTGCCGACGGAAAAGCCAAATGCAGTATTTATGCGGTGCGCCCCACACAATGCCGCACGTGGCCATTCTGGAAGCAAAATATCCAAAGCGAGCAAAGCTGGGCAAACGCCGCCGTCCGCTGCCCGGGCATGCGTAGCAGGAACGGACCACACTATCCAATGGAGCACATAGAGCGCTGCGCCAATGATCCGGAATCGCCTTGATTCAGTGTTCTCGCAACTGAACGAAGTTCAACAGCAATCGGGTTTGGCTCACGGCGTGCCTGCCGGTGCAGGTGCCGGCTGCTGTTGTGCAGGGTTTTGAGGTGTCGTCGCCGGCACTGCCTCCCGAAAAGTCAAAGCGCTTATTACAAACACCGTCATCAGCTTTCCAACCAGGGGATTGGATAACTGCGTCATAAAAGCACCGGACTGCGGGGTCAATAAGTCGCCTTCGGGCAGCGATGAATGGATAGCCAGTTGCCAGTTGTGCCGGGTATACCACTGGGCGCTGTTGGAAAATTGCATATATTTTTGCAGCAGGCTGAGTTTCGGCATATTGCTGGCACGGAAGATGCCCGATGCCTTCGGGTACGCCGCATCAAGCATCGGAAAAATCTTAATCAGCCAAAGGTACGACTCGGGAATCAACTTACGGGAATCCACCCAGGAGATGTCGTGTAAGCCATGATCTGCCGCCAGCTTTTTGTAGACGGCGGAGAAGATGGGATTATCCATGATACTTGCATTCGGGGTTTTAAGTTGCGATTTGATTACACCAACGGATGAACCGATGAGTAAACGTTTGCCGGTAATGCACCATACAAACCCACTGCCGCGAATGCTGTAGATGGTATCCTTACCTGCGGAGGTGGTTGTCAGCGTAATGGGCTGTGCGTTGGGGTTTTTCTGCTGCCGCGCAGCGTTAATAGCCATGAGCGCTAATGGCGCGATAGACTGAAGTGAATTGGATACCTTATTCGGGTGGCGCAGGACGCTTTCAGTCACTGTTGCATAAGATCCCGCCGAAGTCGGGATACTGAAGTCCACCCAACGCCCGCCGAGTGCATCAATCACATCGCGACGCAGACTGATTCCTGCCAATGTGCCAGCCTGTGTCACGCCCTGTTTGATCTTCGCAGCAAACCCGGCTCGCTTTCCAACATTGATAAGTGATTTATAAATGGCAGCAAGATCAAAATGATAAGTTGCCACACTCGCGGCATTTTCAGGCACCAGTGAGAGCATTTGTTTGAGGCCTGCGACACCGTTATGGCCACCTTTTACCATGGCTGCGTCCATATGGTAGGCGTAGTTCTTCCCCACAAAGCCACCGCCGCCGGCAATGGCTGTGTAATTATTCAGGCCAATACCTTTGTAAACGTTTCGCATCATGGGCATTAAACCGTCAAACTTGGCAGGGTAGTGGGCATTTAATAAATCAGCGCTGAGTTCTGGCATATCCACATACCACGCATTGGCCGACACGTCGCCCAGCCCCGCCGCCATCGATTGGTATTGTGGATTGGTCGCCAAGTCTTTGCCGCCCGCATCTTTTTTAAGCAGTTGCATTTCATTGGGCGTCGGTTGGATAATATCGTACACCAATCCACCCACATGGCCGCGTTTCTCATTGGGGACAAGTTTACCATTCCAACTGATCTGTTTTAATACCTGTTTCCAATGACTGCCGGCATTAATTACAATACCCAAATTACCGTCCGGGTTGCCGTCTTTTACACCCTTGAAACTCGTGAGGTAAAGTGCCATAGGATAGCCAAAAACAAATGAAGAATTCGCCGCCGTGTCGCCAGCGGTTTTAGGGGTTTCAATTTTTTTGAGAAGCTTTTGCAAGCGCGGACTTTCGCTGATTAATTTCTGCGCATTGGAACCCTGATAGCCCGGCCACTGCGGCAATTTACCGGCCAATCCTACAAACAGGATGGCATTTTGGGGAACGTACTGAATCATGGGGGCGGCGGCAAAAACTGCACCGCTGGTCGCGGCTATGCACGCCGCCGAAATCGTTAATACCTGGGCCATGCAATTTATCCGTTTTTGTCTCACCACGAGGCTCCTAAAAATGTGTCCTTCGGCCGACC
>JAKAZF010000002.1 GCA_021826605.1 Planctomycetota bacterium
CTTTTGGCCGCCGGCGGCGTTGCCCGCTCGTTACAGAATCCATGCGGATATGCGCCTCGCGAGCGCCTTGCCGGCGGTCAAAATTCCTGCGCCATAATTGCTCACGTTATTTCTTCGCGATGCCTTATTGTTCTGATCCGCTGGATTGTCGCCCCACAATGGCTTTGACAAAAGTTTCCTGAATTGCCTGACCAAGATTGTGGAACACCACGGGTGTGGCGGTTGGATGTGCCCAGGTACCGCCGACGCGTACGGTGCTGACACTGGATTCCAAGGCGTTGAGAACCGCCTTGGCCTGGGGAATAAATGGAACGTGAAAATTCTTAACTGGTCGCACCGTGCCGATGACATATCCTCTGATTTTACTGTCGGGCATCTTCCAGATGTTGTCCAATTCACCGGCTCCCAGCACTTCCACGCCTTTATCAAAATAATGCAGGTACGTGATCTGGGCATTTCCCCCGTCAATTCGCCAGCGGGCTTCACCGCTGCCGGTGGGATGCTTGGCCGAAAGCTGGACATTCATCAACCGATAGATGGACGACATGATCGTTGAGCCGGTCAGATTGGATTGCGTAATTTGCAAATTTCCCGATCCGATGGCATTGCGCCAATTATTGGAAAGAGCGACGGCGGTGAGGCGTCCGGAAAGCAATCCGGGTGTCGCCTGGGCCTTGGGCCGAACGGTATGCGTAAGTTGATCCAAATTGATATTTTGAAAACTCAAGCTGCAATCAGATGACAGCAGGCCGGCGTTATGGCTTGATATTCTGGCCCAGAGACGCATCGTGCCTCCCGCAAAAGCCAGACTGGATCGATCCAACACCAACGCATGATCGCTGATAAAAACGTGCAGGCCCAATGTGCCAAGTTCAATCGCCCCCAGCGACGCATGGCGGGCGTTGAGGTTGAACCGCAACTCCAACGGTGCCAGCGGATGGGCACCCGCGGTCGGCCCCAGCACAAGATTGCCGGCGAATGTGCCCTTGAGGCCATTCGCCCAGGAATACTCCTTTAACAGCGGCTGGACATTGGGCAAATTACAGTTGAAGATCGCGGAACTGGCCAGCGGATGATCGATATTCCAAATTCCCTGTCCCTTCAACGTGTTGCCCAGAATATCCAATGTGGTGTGCTGAAATGACAGCAATCGACCTACCGCGACAATATGCGTTCCCGCCAGGCCGATTGGAAGAAGATGCTGAAAAATTCCGAGTTTAACATCACCTGTTCCATGCATGGCCATGCTGCGCCAGTTGTACCGCCCCTCCATTTTGCCGGTTACCAGTGTCGCAAGCCGCAACCGTGAAACACTCACGGGCCAATCCGTCGTGCGGACTTTCAATGCAATATCGGTGGGAATCGTTTGCCGCCAGCTTGCCTGCCCGACGGCACTGCCTCCGACGCCGCTAAGATTGATTGGATCCAGCGTCAAAAGCCCGTGCGCATAGGTCAGCGCGGCACTGGCATGCACAATATCAATCGGTGCGGTCAGAGCCTTTGGAGAAGGAATCGTGAGATGATCCGCGGTGATGCTCCCCTTGATCGTCGCCATCCGCAGATGACGCGCGGGAACATTGATCTTCAGATTGATGCCCAGCGTGCCATGGATATTCGCCGGCGGCTTGGCCAGAAGCAACGCGCTGACCGCCGCCGCGGAAACATGCCGTGCTTCGAGCGTTAAACCCGCCAGCCGCCCCGATGTATCCGCGTTAAACTGCACCCTTACGTGCCCGCCAAGTACGGCCGCCGGATTGGCGGCCAAAACAATTCTGGTTCTGGTGAGGCGGCCAACAACGTGTACCTCCGGCAGCGCCAGGCGATGATGGTTCACGGTAAAATGCGTGCCCGCCAGGCGACCATCCACATGCAAGGCCAGCGGCATCATTTCACCGTCAGCCAGAAGTTTTCCGGAAATTAAACCGCCCAGCGCCCATCCGGCATTTCCGGTGCCCGCATGATTCACCAGCGGAATGCCCGTAACGGTTACGATCAGGTGCGTGGGATAATGTCCGGCGAAAATGCAGTTGCCGCTGGCGGCCAGGCTCCAGACCGGACTTTGCACCAGCAGATTTTCCAATTGCATCCCGCCGCCATTCCCGTAGGCGCTTACGTGTAGATGCACATTCGTCGGCAAATGCAGCAGCGGAATGCCGGCGGCCGTAGCGCGCAGATGGACGCGCCAGAGTTGCAGCGGCAAGTTGTACGTTCCACTGAGATTCAGATAGGGGTCCGACGCCAGCGTGCAATTTGAAACGGTAAGCTGCTGATGATCATACGTTCCCGTGACATGGAGGCCCCGTAGTGTTACCAGCCGCGCGCGCTGCCAGGAAAGTTGCGGGGCGTCCAATTGCCAGCGCATGGTGCCGTGAAACCTTCCCTGCGCGGAAAACGCCAGCGCCGTATTCCAGGTGCCATAAGCGCTTTGGCCGGTGCTGGTAAGATTCAGTGCGATGATGCGCTTGCCGGGCCAGGGGGAACTTAACGAACCGGCAAGCGTGCCATTCTGCATTTCCGTGCCGAACATCGAAATTCCATGCCACGCGACCTTTAATGTCGCCGAGGCATCCGCCGGGTTCATCACGCCGGATAAATGCACTCCCCCGCCGGCCAGATCGGCCCGCAGGCCCTGAACGTGAAAGCCCCGGCTGTCCGCCCAGATTTGCCCGCGATAAACATTGATTGGAAGATGCAAATAACCAATGCCGATGCCGATATGTTCCGGATCGATCTGCCAGTGATCGCCGGCATATTGTGCCTTGGCTGAGCCGCCCAGCGAAAATTCACCAAGCTCAATGCGCGCATCACTGAGGCGTTCATGCAGTGCGTTTTTCACCATGCTTCCTCGCAACTGCGCGCTGGCGGAAGCCGCGCCGCTCCAGGCCGGCCACAGCTTTTTGAGCCCCGGCCCCAGCCCCACCGCCTGAACGTGAATACTATGCAGCCAGGACTGGCTGGGCACCAATATGCCGTGCGCCCGCAAGCTTGCTCCAGGAAGATCCGTCGATGCGGCATGCAGGCTCAATCGCCAGGTCAACGCACTGGTTGGTTGGCCGTGAAAAGTGATGTGATCAATGGCCAGTTCGCGATGTTGCGGGAATTCCACCATCAAAGCGCCTTGATTGATGGTTACCTCCGGTAAACCCAGAGCGGCCAAATCCGCTCCGACGTGACGACGCTTCCACGCTGCCCAGGCCCGATGAAGATCCTGCCATGCGGCGGGCAGATTCCATTGTCCCTGCTCACCGGCGTGCAAGATCACGCGCGGCGCGTGTACGGAAATTTCGGTTATGCCCAGTTGCCCGGTCAGCATGATCCAGGCGACGTTGTTATGGTGAATGACGATTTTAGCAATACGCGCAAAGGGCCAGTGCCGCAGGGGCAAGCCCACCCGCACATCCGTCAACGTGGTCTTGCCGGCAAAATCAATTCGTATGCCATGGACATCAATCCGCAAGCCCAGCCGCGATTGCAATTTGTTGAGTATAAAACGGTGAACTGTGACACTATTGAGCAGACGCGGCACCGCCACCCACCCCCCGGCGATCACAATGGCCGCAACGACCAGCAGGGCCGCGGGCAGAAGCCACCGAGGCCGGTGCCGGCGCTGTGCCGGAACTTGCGGAGGAATGGTGGTCGGAATCTGGTCTGACATACATGAATACTCTTGCCGTAAGCGTATCGGATATTTCATCCGCACCGCCGTCGGCCATACCAGTTGTTACGGATGCAGGGCCGGTGGAATATTGCCCGATGTTTCCGGCCCGAATCCAAAAATCCACCAGTCGCTGCGATACGTACTGCCGACAAATGGACCGGAACTGGCGACAATTTCTCCAGTTTTCCGCCAATAGGCGACGTAGGCCACACTGGCGTAGCCCTGCTGCTTGGTGTTTTTGAAAAACGCAATTTGCGGAATCAGCAGTGGAATTCCGTAGGTGTTGTTCGATGCCGTGACATTGCCCGCATAAAATTGCGGAATTCCGATCAGCAAATCATATTGATTAATGCCCAGCGCGCCACAGCGAAGCTCCAGTACGATCTGCGCCTTTTTGCGATTATCGGCCAACCGCACTCCACCTTTGAGCAGGTGGGATCGCAAATCCGCTTCCAGAAATTTCTGTTCCGGGATGTTAAGGTCAATGTACCGGAAGCTGACATACACCAGGCGATCGCGTAAATTGGCCACGGAAATTTTTCCCACCGCCTCCGATGCCGCCTGCGAGAGCAAAAATTGCTCATCCGCCGTCTCCGGCGGCTGGGTAACACGCAAAGACGCACATCCACCTGAAAAGCACAACCCGCAGAAGACCATGGCATAGCCCACGCGGTTCCAAGACTTCAAGATATTCATGCGCATGGGCCGAAAACTTTCAAATACCAGTCGCCTCACTTCCGCGACGTCCAAGGCTTAACGCCCCTACATCAACGATATTACTGAAAAACGCGAAATAATGCGCTACAGATTTCTCGCAGGCACGTGCCGGGGGCGTGAGAGTAAAGTTGTCGCTGCGGCGGCCACGACGATATTCGCCACCAAGAGACAATCTCGATACGACGATTGGCGATCAGGCCACAGGGCATAGAGGACACCGTCAGTGGCTGCGAAGGGCGTATACGTTCAACGCATCGCTTGTGCCGACATAGACGTGGCCATCGGCGACCGTGGGAGTATTAAAATGTTCGATCCCGCCGGTTAAGCCGTTGCCTTGGCCCTTACCACTGCGGAACAGCAGGTCATTGAGATTGGCGGCATTGTACGCCACGAGGCGATTCCGGCCCTGATCAAGCGTCCAGAGGATGCCGTCGCGGCGACCATTGGCGGATATTGAGGGCGTCGAACCGGGATAACTATATCGGCCATAACTTTTCGCCGAGGTTGAAGTCGGGTGTGGATTGATATGGGCATCGGAAATGGCAAAAGCCCTGGCAAGAGATCCAACGCCGGCATAGTAAATCAGTCCACTGTTCCTGCCGGTGGGAAAGAAAGCTCCTGTGCTGAAGGTGCGCCCGGTGGCGTGATAGAGGACTTGTACGACATCATCGGTACCCTTGCCGCGGCCTGCGGCGTTGCCGTGGTAGCCTCCCATGTTGTTACGGTCAAGCAGATAGATAATACCCTGTTTGTCATCAATTATCATCAGATGTCGATGCTGACTACTACCAACGGAATCCGGCAACAGTACCGGGCTGCTGGAGCCGAGGTCATTATCCGTGTCATTGAGTGTCTCCTCATCTTTGGGTGTGAAATAATCACTGACATGCAGACCAAATCCGTTGGGATTATCACGGTGTTGTCGGATGTCGGAGTCCGGAGAAAGCTTCACCACCGAATCTCCATAATCGCCACCGGCGGGTACGCGCAGATCAGGCACATCAGTCGTCAGCCGTCCGCTGTACGGCGCCTTGATTAAATGGGTTTCAAAAGTTCCATTGCCTGTCTCCACATATATGTTTCCATGCCGATCCACAGCGATGGCACCGGCGCTCTGCCAGATGCCACCCGCACCATCACTGAAGCGCGTGCTGCCGGTGCCGTGGCCGGTAGGCACTGCGCACCACTGCGCTTTGAGTATCAAGTTGTCCGATTTATTTTTGATGGCATTGTAGCCCACGACCCAGCCATTGTACGGACCGCCATCGCCGGGATCTGCCCAGGCCATATAAACGGTGTGATCGACGGGGTCGAATGTCAGGCATCGGCAGGTAAGATCGCGTGCGTCAAAGACCGTCTCTCCGCCGCCTTTTCGCTTCACCGCGGGGCCGCTGATGTAATGAGCATTGGCAAGCCCTTCGGCAATATTCACGGTATTGGCGTAATGCGTGCCATTCGCGATATTCAGGGAGGCCAGCATGTGAATCCAATGTAAAGCCCCACCAGTACCGGGGCCTTTTTCGCTTTCCTCGCATTCTACATAAAGAACATGATTATTTGGATCAATGGCGGGAGTGTCTTCCAGGGGTAAGCCATGGCCCGTGCTCCAATTGCCATCCGCCGCTCGTACTGTATCGGCGTTACCATGAAACTTGGTAAGCAGGCTGGTCTTCCAAAGTACGGTGCCGTCGTCGGCGTTGATGGCCCAGACGCTGTCATTGTTCAAGGCGACAAAGACAACATTTTGGACACCCGGGTGTGGCCCGGTGGTGATATTTAACGCCGACATAAAGAGTGGCTGGCCGGATTCCCCGCCGGAGAGATGCACGGCGAAAATCTTGCCGAATGCGGGCGAGATGAACTTACGCGGAGTCAAAACCGCCTCGTTGAGATCCTGCCCGTCATTAAAGCCATCATTGTGTTCGACTAAAACATTCGCAGGTGCGGCAGCGGCGAAATTGGGGGAGAACACCAGCGCTCCCACGACGAAGATTCCGGCCGCGAAGATGACCTTGGCGATCCGTGCTGAAAATCGATTCATCCGATATCTCCTCTTAACCGGTAGTTAGTACAAGAACGCAGAAACGGCGATTCTATTGCCAGTATCTACGTGAGGCAATGGATCATTCCATGCAGAGAGGCGGTATCGCGCGTATCCTGCCTGCAGCCTGGCCGAACTGATATATCTTACTCTTTCGGCCATCGCGATGATGGATTGTCGGTGCGAGCTGACGGGGAAACGCAAAGCAACGGTAAATTCGTGTGTGATGAAATTTGACAATATGCATGATGAAATTTGACAATGCATGCGCATTGCAAAAGAAACGACAGGACGCTATGTTGACTTGTTGTGCGGGCGGTACAAATGATCGTCCCCGCGTCTGTAGGGCTGGAGGTGGTTACCGTCGCGTGGTCATGCGTTCGGTGATAAATAGAGAACCGGGCGGTTGTTGCGGTGAAATCAGAAAGCGACACATCATGACCAGAGCGAATCGGGTGATGGGACTGCAAATTGGCGGCAAATTGAAATGTTTGATCAATAAAGTTCTTTCAGGCAGGGTTGTATGGTAATGGAAGAAAAAATGAAACATGTGTCATCTGTCGTTTCGCGGCGAAAGTTGCTCCAACGTGCCGGCGTTCTGGCGGGTGCGGCGGCCATGGGAGGTAGCACAATATGGACACCGACAGCCAATGCCGCGCCGTCCTGGTGTTTGCCGGGTGCTACCATAGATGTGGATTTTGAGCATAACCGATACCACAACGCATCGCTGGATGATTTGAAATGCTCCCGCCCGACGGATGGATATGCCGCCACGAAATCCGGTGTGTTAAAACACTTCAGCCCCAATGAACTCCGCCGGACGGATTACGGACTGCTGCTGGAATCCTGGCAGGATACGTTAAATTTCTGGTCGCGTGATCTTACCAAGAGTGTTTGGAAAAAGACGCATATTAGCGCCGCGCCGGCCCCCGTTGGTGCCGATGGCACCAAGGCGGGTGGCACGCGACTGAAGGCAACCAGCAACAATGCGAAGGTCATTCAGACGCTCGATCATGTCGGTCGTGCGATATACTGGGATTCCCCACAGACCGCCGGTCATGGCCGGGGCGGGGCGATCCACGAAATGTTTTATATCAAGAGAGTGAAGGGTACCGGCCCGGTAAAAATTGTGGCCAATTGCACTGCCAATGCATGGTATGATGTTACCGCATTACTCAATACGCACACCTATACGCAGGTTTGCGTCTATTATTATGGTTTGCCGACCTCCAATATTGGATTACAGATGGGCACTGCCGGCGATGAGATTGATGTCGACATGGCTCAATTCGAGGCGGAAGGACACCGGAATTGTGTTTCCGCATTCTCTCCGTTTCCTACCACGGATAAGATTCTGACCCGCGCCACGGACTACGTGACGGTCATGCCGCAGAGTAAATTATATAAAGCGCTGGCGGGCAAGCGGGGGACGGTCTTTGTAAAATCGTTCAATCTGCTGGGCGATAACGGAGCGTTTTATCATTTCAGGCCGCCCGCGTATGGCCGCATCTTTGGTTTGGCCTCCGGGTCATCACCGTATGGTGCCTTTTGGACTCATTTTCAGGATGGTCCATTTGGTGTGAGAACGCGGGTGGATCACAAGAAACTCGCGAATTATGCGTGGCAGGTTCCAATTCAAGGGGCAACCTCGATGACGCATGATGCGGCGACGGTGCGAACGGTACTGACTTGGGGAGATGGAAAATCGTCGGTGGTAGCGAATAACGGAAAAGTTGGCATAGGTAAATGCACCACCGCCGATGCCAGCGGACCGTTATACCTTGGGTTGGGCGGGGACTTTCCCACCAAATTCGGGCATCATGTGATGTTCATGGTGGATGGATATATTCAGCGATTGACATTTATTCCCGATGTTGTTGCAGGACATGGTGCCGCGCTGACAGTGGGACCGGAGACTATACATCGGTGATGACGGTACAGCCGCCTGATAGCGAGTTCAGAGATTCCCTCCGGTTTGGGTAATTCCTGATTTGATCCAGAAGAATGCGGGAAAACTTATGAAAAAATGTGCTTCGGCATCAGTTGTAGCTATGTTGTTAACGGTATGCGTGGCGATGACGGGCTTGGCTGGTGCGGCTCCGGTGCAATCTTGGGTCGTGGGGCTGGATTGCTATCATCGCACATGCTACAACTCCAATGGAACCGTGTCGCGATCGGCCCGCTATATGTGGTCGCAGAAAACGCCGGGAGGGTATTCAAAGTTAGGCGATCTGCTCCACACGATGGGGGCGAGGTTGGCGACGGTTAAAACTGCCGTGGACGCGCATGTGCTTACTCCCTTGTCCATGTTTATTATTTGCGATCCTGATACCACACACCCCGGTTTCGCGTTTGCACGACATCCCCACTACATTCAAAAGTCGGAGATTCAGGCGCTGGTGAAATGGGTGAGGCGGGGCGGAGTGCTGGTGCTTTTCGCCAACAATGTGGGGAACTGTGAATTCACGCATTATAACCAACTCGCGGATCATTTCGGGATACATTTCAATCGAGATACCGCACGATTGCCGCATGGCGGCAATATTATTCCGGTGCCGGAGGCGAATCACAATTTCAAGGGGGTCAAAAAGTTGCTCATCGTTGGAATGTGCTCGATGACTGTTGCGGCTCCGGCCAAAGCGGTTCTCAGTTACAATCACCAGGTGCTGATGGCAACCGCGAAATTTGGCAAGGGGCGGGTCTTCGCCGTCGGCGATCCATGGCTGTACAACGAGCATTTCAATAATGCGGAAAACCATCGCGCTGCGCATGAAGTGTTTCACTGGCTCCTGCATCAGGCGGAGCACAGGCAAATTGGCAGCCGGGTATTTGGGCATCCTCAGTATCATGTTCTGGCGGACATTGCGCCATCTCCTGATCCATCGGCTTTTGTACCGACCAGAGGATCGATGTGGTTGGATAAAAATGGCAAGATTACCTGGCTGGGCGTGCTGCGGGAGCAGCACATCAAGCGCGGCCAGGCTGGACCGATCGGAGTGCTATTTTTCGGTGATTCACTGCCAAACGGTTGGAATATCAATCCGAAGCTCAAACCCGTATGGAATAAATACTATGGTGCGTGGGATCCTGCGAATTTTTCCCAGGGTGACGCCAACATGAAGGAATTGGTTGAGGATGTCAACGACGGTGAGTTTGACGGAATTTCGCCCAAAGTGGTGGTATTGCTCTGCGGTGGCAACAGCCTTCCATCAATGCGAGCCAAGGTGATTCTGCGCGATAATAAGAAGATTGTCGCCGCCATTCGTGCCAAGGAACCGAATACCAAAATCCTGTTGTTGGGGCTGTTTCCATCCGGGCGCGATCCAAAAAGTCCGGAGGTTGCACGGCTGCGGGCGAAGATTGCGTTTGTGAATAAGGGATTGGCGAAACTTGATAATGGCAAGACGATACGCTTTCTCAATTTGGATTCCAGATTTGTGGATGGCGCGGGTGTGCAGATCAAAGGCGCATTTACCGATGGATTTCACTTGAGTGTCAAGGGCTACAATATCTGGGCGAAAGGGATGCAGCCGCTGCTTGCGGAGATGATGAAATAGATGCCGCATCGCGTATAAAGGCTATAATTAACTACACCGGTTTGGTGATAAGTCAGGAGATTTTATTATGGAAAAGAGCCCACGCCCAAATTCGCAAGTTGTATCGCGCCGCAACGTGCTCAAAGCGGTCGGCCCTATACTCGGGGCCGCAGCGCTGTCCGGCAACGCCTTTCGGATGGACGCGGAAGCGATGACAGCACCTGGAGTTGGTCCCGATGCGGTCCGTGACCAGGTGAACTGGGAAAAGTTCATGGCCCGGCAGGATTTGGTGTGGGATACGCTGCCCAAATTGTGGGATGGAGGTGCGTTTCTCGGCAATGGCCTGCTGGGGACGATGATTTATAGTCCCGAAGGTGAACCAATGCGCTGGGAGATTTGTCGCAGCGATGTGACGGATAATCAAGGCTGGCCGGGTATACCTGGCAAGCCGTATGACCCTTATCAGGGGCGGTCGAGATTGGCTATTGGGCACCTTATATTAGAACCGGTAGGCAAGCCTACCGGCGGCACAATGCGGCTGACTCTGTGGGACGCGCAGGCCACTGGTACGCTGTTGACGGATCGGGGGGCAATCAGTTGGCGATCATTTATTCACACAACACAAATGGCTATTGTTGTGGAACTCAAAACCGAAGGCGCGGAATCCGGCTGTAAGTGGAAATGGGTGGCTGGTGTGGCGGCCCCGCTCTGCGTACAGAAGCACACCTTTATGCCGCCGGGCTATAAGCTCAATCCTCCTCCGCGGATTGAAAAAAACGGAGAGATGAATCTGTGTATCCAGCCTCTGGCGCGCGGCGGTGGATATGCCACAGCGTGGCGGGAAGTTTCTTTTGGGGCCAATCATCGCATGTTGGTCGTGAGCGTCGGAAATTCTCTGCCATTTACCGCCAATTATCATGAAGATGTGCTGCATCATCACTGGCCCAAAGTGGACGTTGCGGTGCGGGAAGCCACGGAGGCGGTGGATAAGGCTATAAAGACTGGAATCCCGGCGCTGGTGGCGTCACAACGGAAGTGGTGGCACGCTTATTACCCGGCCAGCTTTGTTTCACTGCCGGACGCCCGCATGGAAAGCTTTTATTGGATTCAAATGTACAAGCTGGCGTCCACTACGCGGCCCGACCGTCCGGCGATTGACTTGCTGGGCGTGTGGTATATGAAGACGGGTTGGGCCTCCATCTGGTGGGATCTCAACATTCAACTCACTTATTATCCGGTAGGTGCTTCCAATCGTCTGGAGTTAGGGGAAAGCCTGTGCCGGATGCTGGATAACAACCTTGAGAATCTCAGTCGCAACGTTCCTAACAAACAATGGCAGAAGGATTCTGCGGTCGTTGGTCTCAACAGTAGTTACGATTGCATCAGCAATGGGAGTATGGGTGGTAATCTGGTATGGGCAGCCAATGACTATTGGAAGCAGAACCGTTCCGCGATGGATGACGTTGAACTCCGGGAGAAGCTTTTTCCGTTGCTGCGGCGCAGTGTGAATTACTTTATGCACATCAAGACCATGGGCCCGGATGGCCGTTATCATATGCCCAAGGACTGGTCCCCGGAGTACGGCTCTACAACGGATATCAATTATGATTTGTCGCTGTTCCGCTGGGGATGCACGGCACTGTTGGAGACTTGTGAACGCCTCCATATCGACGATCCGCTCATCCCACAATGGAAAGAGGTGCTGGCCAAACTGGTCAACTATCCGCAAAAGGATGATGTGTTATGGATTGGCGATAATATGCCGCTGGCGCATGGGCATCGGCACTATTCGCATCTCTTTATGATTTATCCTCTCTATCTGGTCAATTGGGATCAAAAAGAAAACCGCGAACTTATTGAAAAATCCATTGATCACTGGGTCAAATTGAGTGATTCATCGCACGGGGGCAATTTCTCCGGATTCTCATACGCCGGCGCGGCGTCGATGTATGCGTCCATCGGGCGGCGCAACGATGCCGTGCGGATACTGAATCAGGGGTTGACCCGTACGATCCAGGCCAACACGATGTACATGGAATGCAATATGCCCTGTGGCGAAAGTCCGCCGGCGTTTGCGCAGGCCATCAACGACTTGTTGCTGCAGAGTTGGGCTTCAACGATTCGAGTATTTCCCGGAGTACCCGATGCCTGGAAGGATGTGACGTTTCACAACATGCGGGCATTAGGGGCCTTTCTTGTCAGCGCCGTTCGTCGCCGCGGCCAAAACCTTTGGGTGCGTGTCGAAAGTCTGGCGGGGGAACCCTGCCGCGTGAAGCCGGGCTTTACCGGCGCGGTGAAGATTCGTGCCGATCGTGCCATGACGATGAAACATCTTCCTGACGGCGTGGTGGAATTGGACCTCAAGAAGGGCGAGGTTGTCGTGCTCTACAGTGGTGATTCCATGCCGGCACTGGATATTCGGCCGGTGACCCGGCAAACCGGCATATCCAATTGGTATGGCTCAGTCAAGAAAAATTCGCTTCGTCGCGGGCGGGCGTAATCGCCATTGAACGGATGTGCCAATTTGTTGTAAGGACATTTCTGCGTGGACAACAGGGCAATTACTTTACGATCCTCCCGATCAATGCGGGAGATCCTTCCATCGGCCGGTGTGACTGCCGGTGCGGCGGCAATGGGAAAACGCGCGAAATGGACACTCGGAAATAGCTTATGGTCATTTTGGTGTAGACGCGGCGCTATCACCACGTTGATGATTTTCCTGTTTCTCGGTTGTCCGGCGGTCAGCGCTGCCGCAGATAAGCCTCCGCAGCCGCGCATGCTCAAGGTGTTGTTTTTTGACTATCGCTCCATTGAGAGGATGAAAGGGTTTGATCGTAAAGTTTTCACACCAATTCCATATAAAGGCAACCCAATTTTTCTCTCAACACCGTTAGAAACAAACTCCATATATCTCTATGGTGCTGTGGTCAGGCATCGTAGTACGGGCTTATGGCAAATGTGGTATACAGCCATAAACAAAGGGCGATGGGTACTTGCCTACGCCATCAGTAAGGATGGCATCACGTGGCAGAGACCCAACTTGGACGTGATCAAGCGGGATGGTCATGATACGAATTTCGTATTTGATGAAAATCCCCAAGGCGCGGCAATCATCTATGATCGAGCCGACCCGCGCCCCGGATGGAAGTATAAAATGATCTGCGGTGCCGCGCCGTCCGGGTATTTTTCTGTTTATCGCAGTGCCGATGGCATCCATTGGGTGGCTGCGGCGAAGAATCCGGTGATCAATACGGACCCGGATTGCCCCATGGGCTTGGTGCGCGAACCGGACGGTAAGTATGTGGCATATCTTAGACCCAGAGCAGGTGATCGTCGCATTGGGCGGTCGACTTCATGGGATTTTATTCATTGGTCTCGGATACGAATGGTACTGGACCAATCGCCGCAGGATCCACCACAAACACAATTTTATGGTATGGGTGTTTTCCCGTACGGGGGATACCAGCTTGGTACGCTCTGGATTTATCATACCTACGCCAGTGACATGGGCATTGGGAAAATGGATGGACATCAGGAGCCGGAATTGGCCTACGGGCGCAGCGGCTATGCCTGGCACAGGTTGGCGCGGGGCACCCCATGGATCAAGCTGGGCGCAAAGGGATCATGGGACTGGGGGCTGATTGAACCGGCCTGCCAACCGGTGATGCTGAAAAGCCAAATCCGCTTTTATTTCGCCGGGTCGCGTACGTCGCACGGCTTTAACGTGATGACTTGGAAAAAGGCGCAGCCGCGTTGTGGTGTCGGATTCGTCTCCATAAAACCGGACCGGTTCGTTGGACTGGTGGCTGCGCATACGGGCCGGTTGCTGACGCGGCCATTGTGGATAGAGGTTCCCAAATTTTATGTTAATGCCAAGGTCGCGCCGGGCGGTTCTATTCGCGTGGAGCTTACAAATGTCGCCGGAGATACGATGCCCGGGTTTAATTTAAAGGAGTGTGTTCCAGTGACCGGTGATTCCCTGCATCACCAACTGCGCTGGCTCAACAACCCAAATACGGCTTCTTTGGCCAATCATAATCTTCGATTTCGCGTGGTGGCACGTCATGCAACGCTTTTTGCGATCGAATCTGGACCTAAGTCGGAACTCGCGGACTATTGGAGATTTCGGATCCCGTAACTTCAGTTATGGGCGAATATATTTGGCATTGTCCATCGGCTCTCATTATGAAAGGTTGCACGGCTATGGTAAATAATCAGAAGCAGCCAAACACTGGCATATCAAGGCGAAGAGTGATCAAAGCAGCCGGCGCACTGGCCGGTGCGGCAGCAATGGGCGTTGACGCTTTATGGGCACCCAGGGCGAGCGCCGCGCCCAAGCCGATTCTTACAACCTTGATATCGGTTAGCTCTCCGGCGTATTGTTCCACGATTAAGGGCACCACAACCATAGCGATTGTGGCACCTGGTGTGAAATCGGTTGTCGTGAACTGCTGGAAACAGGGGCCGGGATTTGGCCGCGATTCCACGGTGGGACACCTATCTCTCAACGCGCATGGGGAAGGCTCCGTGGTATTTCATGCGGATGAGTATCCGCATGGGCCAATTACGGTAAGAATTGTCGGATTTAATGATGACAAGCAGGTGGTGGATCGATGTGATCTGCAACTATACAACGCCGGCGGCATCAAATGGATGCAGGGGCTGCCGGAAGAAGCGCCGCCTCAGACACAAGGCATGACGGTGGTGTTTGCCGATGATTTCAAGCGGATGCCTTCAATATCCAGTACGGATATGAGCGCTACGTATTACGATCATAAGCCACCCAATGGCTCGCAGGACTTCAGTTACATTCCGTTTACAGGATTCCATTCGCCGCGGAACCCATTTTTTCAAGAAGATACGTGGCTGAGGATCCGTGCGGATGAGCGGAAACACAGTACTGGGCTGCTTTCATCAATGAAAAATAATGGTAGCGGCATAATGGCCAAAGCCCCATGTTATTTTGAGTGCCGGTTCATTGGCCCCAATGCGATTGGAACATGGCCAGCATTCTGGATATTGAGCGATTACATGACCGAATATCTCAAGACCAAGCGCCTGGATATGCCGGTGGATGAATTGGATATTATAGAGGCATACGGTGGCAATGGACGCGGCGAGCCGAACTCTTATGATTTATACCGGGCGACGCCGCATGCTTGGAATCAGGGTGCGAAGGGTGCGGTGATCAACCGGGAAGTGGTGAGCGAATGTCACGATCCGATTTCCATGAAGAAATTTGGTATTCCTTCGACCTGGTATCAGGCATCGCATATATACGGTTGTAAGATTACCGAAACAATTACAACATTTTATTGCGATAACATTGCGGTTGCCAGCTTCAAGACCATGCCGGTGTCACAACGGGAGCCGTTCTTCTTCCTCATTAATCTGGCGACGGGAGGCGGTTGGCGGACGGATTTGTCGCGCTACGGCGGGAAGGCGGATATGTATGTGGATTATGTGCGCGTATGGCACGGATAGATCCGTGCGAGTCGGCGAACTCGTATGCTGTTGAATTGAGAAGTGAAGTGATATGGCATCAACGCCAGCAATGAGAGGAAAATAATCGAAATGGTAAAACGTCATGCACATCGTAGGGGCCGCCGAGGGTCAGATATGCCAGCAGGGATAAAGCGCCGGGATTTTCTGCTTAGTGCGTTGGCGGGTATGGCCGCATCAACTGTCGCATGTGCGGCGGAGAGTTCATCGTCGAACCATGCCGTCGGTTCAATTGGAAAATTTCCGTTCCCTGGAGCGGTCGTTGATATGGACTTTACCAGAGATCGCTATTTTGGTGCCGGTTTAAGTGATCTTGCAGTCCGCAATGCCACCGGTGGATTTGCGATTGACAGTTCCGGATTGTGGCATCGGTTCGCGCCCAACACGTTGCGCAAGACCGACCTGGGCTTGTTATTGGAGCAGCACCAAACCAATTTGGCACTTTGGTCGCGCGATCTAAGCAACCCGGTATGGGTGCGAAATAATATGTCGGTGACACCAACTGGAAGCATTGTCGGTGCGGATGGAACGAAAAACGGTTCGCGGCTGACAGCCAAGGCCGACAAGGCCACGCTCATTCAGACTTTGCATTACAAATACAATAAGGCGACATATACAACCTCGTGGCGCTCCATGCCCAACACGAATTACGGGAATTTGGATTACCATTATGGCCAAGGGCCGCAGTTGGCTATGCGGATCAAACGCGTATCCGGAAGTGGCAAGATCGGCATGACGTTGAATGGACAAACGTATGTAGACGTTACCAGTATCGTGGATGCCGGTTCCGGCACGGGTTGGACCAACCCATCGTTTCCCCTTTGGTCTCGCGCAATGATTGCGGGGATTCAACTCGGGACATCCGGAGATGTTATTGATGTTGATCTGGTGGAATGGGAGGATCAGAATGTGCAGTCGGTGGCCCCATTTTCACCGTGGCCCACGACGAGCGAAGCGATGTTGCGCGATACAGATACAATTGAAGTAAATCCGGCAAGCAAACTATATTCCGCATTGGGCCGAAATAAGACGTTCACACTATATGCCGAAGCATACAATGCCATGTGTGACAATCCGATGTTTATTGTATGGCAGGGTGGATGTCGTCTGCATGGCCGGGGCGGCGGATCGCCCAATGGCGCGGGTTATATCGAATACGACAATCCGCACTATAGTAAAAAAGGCGCGAAAGCGGCAATCAAATGGTCGATTGAGGCAAAACTGGGCGACCAACGTTTCAGCAACTATGCCTGGCCGGAAATTGGAGACAAGAATACATCCAATCTGCAGGAAATTTTACAGACTGGTGTCATTTCACGATCGGTTTGGACTTGGGATCGGGCAACCGGAATTGGGTCGGTGGTGGCACGAAACGATTCTACCGGCCCCGGCACGGTGGTCACTGGACGCGTCAATCATGATTATGCAACCGGCAAATTGTTTCTCGGATGCACCGGCGACAGAATCCCGGTGAATCTGGCGGGCTACCTTCGCCGAATTATCGTGTTTTCAACGATTCCTGCCGATCACGGATCATCCATGGAAGTGCCGGTGGCAGGCGCAACCTATTGGCGAAAGCGGAAAAAATAATGATTTTCGGAAAGTATTATGAAAGGATATATCTCTATGGAAAACAATGAAAAGCGGTCATCACGACAGGTTTCCCGGCGCAAGCTGCTAAAATCCGCCGGTCTGCTTGCCGGTGCGGCGGCACTGGGAAGCAATGTCCTATGGACACCGGAGGCCGAAGCCGCACCGTCCTGGTGTTTGCCGGGTGCCACTGTTGCAATGGATTTTGAAAACAACCGCTATTTCGGTGCGAGCCTGAACGACTTGAAGATAGACAACGCCACCGGCGGTTATGCGGAAGATAGCGCGGGGCTGTTGCATCAATTCGGCCCCAACACGTTGCGACGGACGACTCTTGGACTGCTGGTGGAATCGGCGCAAAGTAATTTGGCGTTGTGGTCACGGGAATTGGCTAATCCGATCTGGGTAAAGACCAATCTCAAAGTTCAGAATGCGCCCGTCGGTGCGGATGGCAAAGCCGGTGCGGGATGCCGCCTCACAGCAACGGCCAATAATGCCACGATTGTCCAACCCATTCCGAACGCCACCAAAACGATGTACGGCGGCAAAAATAAGGACGGCGTGGTTGGAATAGGTGGATGCCACTCGGTGTGCTACATCAAACGCGTTAAGGGAAGCGGCCCGGTGTATATTTCGGAGAGTCCGTCCTTTAATGCCTTTGTGGATGTCAGCGGGTGGCTGAATCCCAATGGATATACACAGATTAACCTGCGCTATAATGCCATTCCAACATCCAAAATGGGTATCAAGCTGGGAACTGCGGGGGATTGCGTTGATGTGGACATGATGCAATTTACTATTGAAGCCTCCCGTAATTGCATCGCCTCGTCTTCTGTCTATCCGGTAACAGACAAAATCTTGTGGCGGCAGGCGGATATGGTGACAGTGAATCCGGAGAGCAAGCTGTATAAGGTATTGGCGGGAACGGAGGGAACTGTTTATGTGAAAACGCTTAATCTACTGGGCCAAAGTTCAGCTTTTTACAGGTTTGGCACGAAGGCCTGTATTCGCCGATTTGGCGGTCGGCATGGAGGCGCTCCGCAGGGGGCCTTAAATCCGGAGTTCGATGAGGCTGGATTTCGGCCAATCGAGACGTTTCTAGGCAGTAATGGCGACCGTCGATTGGCGAACTACGCCTGGGAAACGGTTGGGAACGACAATGTGGAGAATCCGCAGTCAATTTTGAAGACGGGGGCGCTTGTGCGAACCGTGTTGACTTGGGGTAACGGAAAGGCGTCCGTTGTCGCCAACAATGGCCCCGTGGGCACAGGCCCCTGTTCGCGCACCAACGCTCATGGGACGCTCTATCTGGGATTCACGTTTGATGGCTCTGGTTTTATTACCAATACCCGGCAGCGCAATACTTTCATGTGTGATGGTTATATTCAGAACATAACATTTATCCCACACGTGCTCAAAGACTATGGCGTGTCGCTGACGGCCGGATCACAAGCCCGCCCAGTAGGAGCGCCTCCACCAAAAGTATCGTCGCTGATTTGCTGGACGGATATGTGGACGCATCGCACTTTTGTCGGATCGACGAAGGTGGCTTTCGAATGCACCCTGTCAGGCGCGAAAATATATTACACTTTGGACGGCAGCGAACCTGACTCGTCCAAGATTTTATATACCAAGCCGTTCAAACTGACGGCCACCACCACGGTGAAGGCGCGGGCGTTTAAGTCCGGCTGCAAACCCAGTGATTTATTCGATGTTGTATTTACTAAAAAGGCGGCGAAATAAATACAAAGAAACGGGACTCTGGACATAAATCTGTCGCAATTGAATGAGTCCTATTTAAGAAAGGAAACAATACAAATGGATAACATTGCAAGGAACATGGGTATGGTGAATTTTATTGATAAAGCCACGGCTTGTTCCCACGCGGTCACAGGCGGCAGTGGCACGCGACCTGGATTGGTCCAAGCCGGCATATCTGCCCCAAGATTGCGGCGTATCATCGGCGATGCTGTCGAACGCGGTGCGGCGGGTCACGATGGATACATGGGTTTGGCGTTCATGCTATGTTTATTCCTGACCTTGCTGGGCTTTTCCGGTGGGCTGGCTATCGGTCAGGAACAGCCAAACAATCAACAGTCGAGGCTGCCCCGCGGTGCTGATGATCCAACCGGAACATATATCGCTCCACCACCGTATGTATCAAATTATCAGCCGGTATTCATACAGAATTTTGCGGCGATGACCAGCCTGTCCCAGGCCAGGATCAGCCCCAACAACACAACTGGCAAGTATATATGGATACCCAACCAAGGGAATCCGTCATACGATTACGGTCCGTGGGCCGCGCCTGCTGGGCCATACAAACCATTCAATATTAGCAATGGTTACTTGACCATTCGCGCGCAACGGAACCATGCTCCGACGTTGAACCCGTGGAAGGGCTTCGGGGGTTTTACCACCGGATTTCTTGAGTCCGCCAACTTTTTTCAAAAATATGGCTATTTTGTTGTATGCATGAAAACCCCTGGCGGAGATAATACTTGGCCGGCATTTTGGATGGCGGGCCGGCACTCCCCTAGCAGCAAGCATACTGCCGAAGTTGATGTCACCGAATCTTATGGCGCAGTCAATCCGGAGCAGGCGAATAATACGCATGAAGGGTGGATTCTGTGGGGGCCGCATCAAGGTGCCTTGCCATCGGGCGGACATTGGACCAAGGAACCCACCATGACCAGTCACTATAACACCTACGCTGTGGATATTGAGCCAACCGGATTGACTTGGTATTTTGATAATAAGGAAATCTGGTCGCAGACCGCCAGACAATTGGGCCCCAAGGAAATGGCGGCGCTGAATTCTCGCATGTCAGTCATGGTAAATCTGGGGCTGCACGGCGATGCAAACGAAGATGGTACTCCGGACCCATCGGACTTGAAGGTGCGATATGTGGCTGTTTACGCCAGCCCCTACAGCCCCAATTATGTGTATGGCGCTACGCAACCCAAGGGCTTGCGGGCTAAAGCCATCTCCGGCCATAAAATCAGCCTGAGTTGGAGCGCGCCATCGGGAAGCGTGAAAGGTTACAACGTATATCGTGGCACCGTATCCGGCGAGCAATCCGCTGAGCCTATTAATGCCGGCCTCATCACGACAAGGCATTATGTCAACGCGGGTGTTGCGCAGGGTACTACCTTTTACTACACAGTAAAGGGCGTCAGCGTTGGCGGTGTATCCAGTCCCGCAAGCAATCAGGTTGTGCTGTCATTGCCCGTAAAGTCTTCAATGCCCAATTCCATCAGCGTACAATTTGTGGGGCCCGGCACGCCTTTGCGCTCCAGGCAGTTGGCGGGAGTGTCCATTATCGCTCAGAACCACTGGAACGCGATTGCCGGTAACTCCTGGAACAAAAACATGCTGGTCAATAACACTGGCCATGCCAGTGGTGCCACACTAAGCGGCCATGCCAGCGGTACATACCATGGTGGATTGATCCATGATGGCATCGCGGCGGATAATTCCCTCACGTCGGGGGAATTATTCAACTGGGGGACGCTGACCAGCGCTGTCCACGGTGGAAATGTTCTTACTTTTTCCAATATTCCATATTCCCATTATGATGTCTATGTTACGGCATCAATTGACAAATCCGGGCGTGGAGAAACCATTGTTCTCATTCCCGGAGGCGGAAGCGCAATGTACAGAAGTTTCGCCACGGAAAGTTCCAGCGGTGCCAGTGCCCCCTGGGTGCCCGCCACCAGTCATTGGAATGGAGTTGGCACGCCGCCCAAACTTTTGATCGCAAACTACGCGGAATTTACCGGACTACACGCGCATACTTTCAAACTTACCTGGGGTGCCACTCCTCCGAATGGAGCGATTAACGGCGTGGAAATAGTTGAAAGTAAGTAGCGCTGCATTGCCGGATCACCAAGCACGGTTTTCCAGACCGTGCGCGTGATTGAAAATGTGGTGCTGCTAAGGATTGTGATTATGGAAAGGACCATTTGATGAAGACCAGTTACGTGGGAAGTTTGCTTTTCGCCACGGCAATTGGGGTGTCGCTGGCATTGTTTGGCCAGGCATGGTCGGCAACCCCGCCGGAAGCTTTATCGCCGCAGCAGCGGGCTGATGCGCCAGTCAGGGGATCCGTTTGGCTGGATAAAAATGGGAAACTGACCTGGCCGGGTGTCTTGCGCGAACAGAATATTAAGCGTGGACTCGCCGGCCCGATCGGGGTGCTGTTTTATGGTGATGCGCTGCCGCATGGATGGATATTCCGAAGGCATCTCGAGCATGATTCCGGCAAGGAATTTTTCGCGCGGCAGAAGATGTATAAAAAATATTATGGGAAATGGCATCCAGCCAATTTTGCGCAGGGGGACGCTTCAACCCTGCAATTGCTCCAAAATGCAACTGACGGAGAATTTGACGGTATTTCCCCGAAAGTGGTGGTGTTGGAAGCTGGAGGTGACAGCCTCGCATCAAGCACTGCCAAGACCATACTCAGCGATGATACAAAAATCGTGGCTGCCATTCGTGCAAGAGAACCCCATACAAAAATTCTGATCGTCGGATTATTTCCGTTCGGACGGAATCCAAAGGCGGCAGACGTCATTCGTGGACGGGCGAAGATCGCGTATGTTAACCAGGGATTGGCGAAACTTGATAATGGAACAACCATACGTTTTCTAAATCTCAATGCGAAATTCCTGCAATCCAATGGCGCGCCAATCAAAGGTGTATTTGCGAAGGGTTTCTATCTCAACGGCCTTTATCTCACCAATAAAGGATACAAGATCTGGGCGGAAGGGATGCAGCCGCTGCTGGCCGAGATGATGAAATAGTAGCCGCAACCAGTAAGAAAGGTGCGGTTGGTACTCTGGCGCAGCAAAAGTTCAGGAAGGCCCTCTCGAAAGCTACGCCCGGGGACACCATGGTACCCGCCTAATCTTAACATTCTGTTGTGACAAAGCGCCAGTTTGTTGGCTTGGAATCTGTCCTCTGCGTGGCCGCCGATACGTTTCAATTGTCCGCCCGCATCGCGAATATAAGCCGTATTTTCGTCGCCCGACAATGATGGCACTCCGGCATTTTTAATTTCTGACATTGGTGAATTTGTCAAAATGCGTGGTTTGGATATAATACGGTGCTCTCTGGCCCTCATCGTCTAGAGGCCTAGGACACGGGCTTTTCACGCCTGTAACTGGGGTTCGAATCCCCATGAGGGCAGTTTGCGGTGGCCGAGCCGGCGCGGCCTGATGAAAAATGGCGGCGGCGTAATGGAATTTGAGGAATTGAATGTCAATAAAAGCCATTGATTTGCGGCGCGGTGTTGCGGTTGAATACAACAACAAACTGTATGTGGTTCATGATTTCGCCAAGGTATCCAAGGGCAATTGGCGATCGTTTATGCAGGTCAAGCTCAAAGATACCCAGACCGGGAGCATCATTGAACAGCGATTCCGCGTGGATGATACGCTGGAACAGGCCTTCCTGGATCAGAAGCCCATGGAATATCTCTATTCCGACGCGACCACGCATTATTTCATGGACTTAAACGACTACGAACAGTTGGAGTTGTCCGGCGAGGTGGTCGGCGAGGCGGTCAAGTACCTCAAGCCCAATACTCAGGTGCAAATTACCATGTATCAGGGCAAACCATTTTCGGTGGAGCTGCCCAACACGGTGGAACTGGTAATTACCGACTGTCCGCCCAGCATTAAAGGTGCCACGGTCAGTAACGTGGGCAAGGACGCAACGCTGGAGACAGGCCTGATCATCAACGTTCCGGACTTTATTGCCCAGGGTACGATGGTGCGTGTGGATACCCGCACGGGTGAATATCTGGGCCGGGTGAATGATTAATGGTACGCGCGACCGGCGGTGTGCGACATCGCGCAATTATTCCGAAGTCGGCGGCGGATCATGCGTCAACGTGTTCCGGGTACCGCTTCCCCGGCCAATGAAGCTTTCGAGAGCATATCCATGACCGATCTTCCCCCAACACCTGCGCCGCCGCCGGAATCACGCAATAATCCACCCGCGCATTTTTCCAGGCCCAAGCCGCCGCCACTGCTCAAGCGTTTTCTTTTCCTGCTCGTGGAGCCTGAAAAATGGTCCGACGCTTCCATATACCCAACATCCGTAACATTTTGGCCGCTGGTCTGGGCGCTGGTCATCGGAGCATCGTGCATGGGATTTTCCATGTCCGCAAGTTCCATTCAACCGCTGAAGGCGTTCGCGGCAAGTTATGACAAGCACTATCTGCCCATGCTGCTGGATAAGGGGCAACTGTCAATTATCAAACCTGTGGGCAAGACCACACTGGTGCCGATGAATGTGCCAAACGCTTATGAGACGGTTATGGTGGACACCAGTTTGAGCGGCGCATCTGGACTGGCAACCCATCCGCTGATCGCGCTATTTAACCGCACGGATCTGGTGTTGACGGGAACGCAAATGCGCCAGCCGATGGTGGTATTGCCGTTGTCACAATTGCAGCAGGAAATGCTGTTGGCCAATGGCTCTATAAAAGCGGCTGCGATTAAAACAACATCGGTGGACAAACTGCCGCCGGTGCGGATTGATGCGCACACGCTGCAGCAATTTTTCACCGCCATGGCCCCTGTCATTGTGTTGGTACTCGGCGGTCTGGCCAGCCTGGTATTTCTTGTGGGGTACCTGCTCTGGACACTGCTGATGATTTTTCTGACCGGATTTCTGGTGGTGGCGATCAACCGCAATATCGGAATGCCATTGAAAGCGGCCTGGCGGATTTCCATGGCGGTGATGATTCCGGTATTGGTACTGCGCGGACTATTGGCGGTGTTTAATCTGGTGCCGGCCATCAACGATACTCCCATGACTGATCAGATCATCTACATGGCCCCAATCGGTCTGGCGATATGGGCCGGAATACAGGCCAATCGCAAGTTTCGCAAGCCCGCCGGTGGACGGACTCGCCAGTTATGACGCGCGTGGCAATTAATCCGAACCGTGGTGCCGGGAAGCCCCATCCCCCTTTTAGCCGCGCGTGCTTGCACCGCGCGCTTTACGCGGAAGTCGCCAGTGTTGAGAAAGTAGAAAGTAGACCTCAGGAGGCGCTGCATTGTTGGCGACAGCCTATCCTCTTGCGTTATCCGTAACTCGCATGAAGTGTCTGGTTTTGAAGCGCCCCGTCAAAGCATCGGGGCGTGAGGGCGGGAATTCGGTGCGGCAATCGGGTAAAATGAAGGCATGTTTACAGGCCTCGTACAAGCGTTGGGAATAATTCAGGCGGTGATGGACACCCCCACGGGCAGGCGTATCGTCGTCGATGCGTCGGCCATGGGGCCGACATCCTTTGAAATCGGTGACAGCATTGCCATTTCAGGCGTATGCCTAAGTATTGTCCGCATTGAACCGGGGCAGCGGCTGGAATTTGACGCGGTGCGTGAAACCCTGGCGGTGACAACGCTTGGAACAAAAAACCCCGGCGATGCCGTTAATTTGGAACAGTCCATGCGGGCGGGGGATTTGTTCGGCGGTCATTTTGTGCAGGGGCATGTGGATGCGGTAGCGCAAGTCATCAAGCTCCGGGCTGATCCGGCGGATTGGCGCATTTATTTTGCGCTTCCGGAATCGTGCCGCGATCTGATCGTGCCCAAAGGCAGCGTGGCGCTGGATGGTGTGAGCATGACCATTGCCTCGGTGGAACGGGATTCTTTCAGCGTGGCGGTGATACCGCTGACCCGCGCCAATACAACGCTCGGATCGCTGGCCCCCGGCAGCCGGGTGAACATTGAAACGGACATATTGACGCGCACCGTGGTTACCTATCTTAAAAATCTGGACGTTTCCGCGCCGGGACGCCCGCCGGCGCGTCCGACCTCCGGGATGATCGGAACGGTGCCATGAATTATCTACCCACCATTGGCGTGACCATGGGCGATCCGGCCGGAATTGGCGCGGAGGTGATTGTCAAGGCTCTGGCGGATCCGGAAATACGCAAGCTGGGGCGTTTCGTGATTTTTGGATTCAATGAACTCATGGCCTATTGCGCCGATCTGGCGGAGATAGAGCCTTTCTGGTGGCGCGATCAGCATGAACGGCTGCGGCCCTACGATCATGACGTGGTGGTGCTGGATTATGATGAATTTTCTTTTCTGGGCATGGATGTGCATGCCGCATCCAAGCACGGCGGCGTGGCCTCCATGAAATTCGTGGTGGATGCCATTGAAGCCGCGCGTACGGAACGAATTGACGCGATCGTCACCGGCCCGATCTGCAAAGAAAGCTGGAAGCTGGCCGGTTTTACGCGCTGGCCGGGACATACGGAGCTGCTGGCGGAAAAAACCAACGCCCGGCGCTACGCCATGATGTTCGTCGCCAATCCACCGCAGCCTGGCGGTACCGGGCCGGCGGGCGGCGCGCCAACGCCTCCGCACAAGGGCCTGCGTGTGGTGCTCTGTACAATTCACGAAGCGCTGTTTGAACTTCGGCACAGTTTCAAAATCGGTACGGTCTTTGATCCCATTGATTTGGCCCATCAGGCGCTGCGCGATTGGTTCGGCATTGAGCATCCACGCATCGCGGTTTGTGGATTGAATCCGCACGCGGGTGAAAACGGCCAATTTGGCGATGAAGAAAAGCGGATTATTGAGCCGGCGATACTCATGGCCCGGCAGCACGGCATTGACGCACAGGGGCCGTTTAGCGCGGATACCATTTTTTATAAGGCCGCCCAGGGCGCGTATGACATCGTCGTGGCGATGTACCATGATCAGGGCCTGATACCGGTGAAACTGCTGGATTTCAACAACAGTGTGAATCTCACGCTGGGGCTGCCGATCATTCGCACCAGTGTGGACCATGGCACCGCATTTGACATTGTCGGTAAGAACAGGGCCGATCCGGGCAGTATGAAGGCGGCGTTGTCCATGGCCTGTCGCATAGCCGCGCAGACGCACAAAAAGCGGGCTGAAAACCGCACGCCGGGGCCGCAATAAAAGACCGGGTACCACCGGCACCACCGGTTCGCCCGTGGTAAACGGTGGTCGCATGGCGAACGCGGCCGCGGCGCGCGTACGCCGTCCATGATGGGATGACATTTATGGAGTTATCAACACTTGTCTAAAGATCATCGTACCGAGTTATCCGTCCATTCTGAAAAAGCAATTCTGGTGGGGGTCATCCTGCCGGATTCCACGGCTGATCCGCGCGATCCGCTGGGCGAATTGGCCAGCCTCGCGGCCACCGCCGGCGCGGAGGTTGTTGAACGTGTTGTTCAGCAACGCCGCGATATTGACCCCGGAACATATATCGGCCGCGGCAAGGCTGAAGAAATTGCCCGCATGGTCAAGGCCCACAACGCCGATGTGGTGATCTTTGACAATGACATGTCGCCCAATCAACTCCGTGATCTGGAGAAAATCTGTGAATGCAAAATTCTGGATCGCAGCGAATTGATCCTGGATATTTTTGCCACGCGCGCCAGAACCCGTGAAGCGCAATTGCAGGTCGCGCTGGCGCAGATGGCGTATACGTATCCGCGTCTGCG
>JAKAZF010000228.1 GCA_021826605.1 Planctomycetota bacterium
AACTGACCTACTGCGTCGCGGGGCATGACCCTGCCCTGCTGGTGCGTGATGGGAAAATCCAGGATCTCTCTGCGGGCGGAATGGTGCTGGGCGTGGACCCATCCGAACGCTACGTCAAAGAAGTTTTGCAGTTGCAATCCGGGGATCTGATTTTTATTTACACCGATGGTCTAAGTGACGCAGTGAGTTTCAGCGGAGAAAAATTCGGCAAGGCACGTGTGCGTGAAACGCTGCTGCGCCACCGCGACTGTACCGCCGAACAGATTTGCCAGAACATGATCTGGGAAACCCGCCGCTTCGTAGGCCTGAACCGCCGCACCGACGACACCACCATGGTAGCCCTTCGCGTTACCCAATAACGGAAGTATCACGCCCAGGTCCAGCACGGTGCGTGCGGCATCTGCACGAGTTGCGGCAAGTAATTAATGGTATGGGCCTGCGATATTCTCGCGAGGTACGCCTGCAATTCCTGTTCGGTAAATTTTTCAAGAAAAGCCCGTCCGGCCGAGCGGTTCAGGCGGATGATTTCATCCATCATTTCACGTTTGCTCATGCGCGACTCCTTTCGCTTGATATGCTTCACACCAAACCAGCCACGGCCCGTTCGGCATAAGAGAAAATTTCCGGCGTCCGATGCCGATAATCTTCAACGATAAGGGGTTATCGGCAAGTTATCCCAATAACTTTAATAATTTTTCAGCTTTTCCAAATTGCCCCCCGGTATTGATCCCCACGCGGTGTTCCAGTAATATATTACATCCGTGATCGGGCGTTTAGCTCAGTTGGTTAGAGCGTACGGATCACACCCGTAAGGTCGGGGGTTCGAGCCCCTCAACGCCCATCAAGCCGTTTTTTGGATCAGCGCAGACAGGCGCACCGGGGGGGCGTGGCCATTTTTCCGGGCATGGCCGAATTAACGCCAAATCAGGCGGAAATCACAACATTCTCCAGCGGGTTGAGTCATCCAACTGGCTTACGCGCCGATTTGGGGGCGTTTCCCATCCGGCCAATCTATATGGAAGAATTTTCCACGAGGTTGATCTACCCGCTCATAGGTATGAGCACCAAAATAATCTCTTTGAGCTTGAATCAGGCTCGCCGGCAGCACCGCGGTGCGATAGGAATCATAATAAGCCAACGCCGACATAAACGCCGGAGCGGCAATTCCATTTTTCGCCGCCAGTGCTACGATTTCGCGCCACTGCTCCTGGCCGTTTTGGATCTGCTTGCGGAAATAAGGGTCCATTAACAGATTAACCAGTTTCGGATCGCGGGTATAAGCGTCCGTGATTTTCTGGAGGAACCCCGCGCGGATAATGCACCCGCCCCGCCAGATACTGGCGATGGTTCCGAAATCAAATTTCCAGTGATATTCCTGCTGCGCCTGGAACATTAACTGAAAGCCCTGAGCATAGGCGCAAATTTTGGAGCAGAACAGTGCCTGTCGAATGGCCTCGATCATTTTTTTACCATGCTTCTTATTGCCCAGCTTGGGGCCGCGAAGTTTTTTCGATGCCGCCACGCGCTCTTCCTTCAACGCACTCATGCACCGGGCAAAAACCGCCTCGGCAATCGAATTGGCCGGCACGCCCATATCCAACGCGCTGGTGGAAGTCCATTTCCCGGTACCCTTTTGTCCGGCTGCATCCAGAATGCTGTCCACCAGATATTTTTTTGGCTTGGCCGGGTCGCGCTGCTGCAGGACATCGGCTGTAATTTCAATGAGATACGAATCCAGTTCGGTAAGATTCCATTGGCTGAATATTTCCGCTAATTCCGGCGGTGTAAGGTCCAGCAAATGCCGCAGCAGGAAATACGCCTCACTGATCAACTGCATATCCACATATTCAATGCCGTTATGCACCATTTTAACATAATGCCCCGCCCCATCAGGCCCCAGATACGCAGTGCACGGAACCCCACCGCTCACTGGCTTGCCGGCTTCGGCCCCCGCGATAGGTTTGCCGGTTTTGGCATCCACCTTGGCGGCGATGGCTTCCCATATCGGCTTGAGATGTTTCCATGACTCGGGATCGCCACCGGGCATCAGCGACGGCCCGAATCGCGCACCAAGTTCTCCCCCTGAAACGCCCGAACCAAAGAATTTGAGCTTTTCCGCATATTGCTTTTCACGGCGAATCGTATCGGTCCACAAGCTGTTGCCGGCATCAATGACAATATCATTTTTGTCCACACCTGCTTCTATGAGCTGCTGTGTGACGCCATCAACGGCAGCGCCGGCCTTTACCAGAATGATAATGACCCGCGGTTTTTTTATTGCCAGCACAAAATCCTTCAGCGTATCACACCCCACCAGCTTTCCCGGCGTGCTGGGGTTTTCCTTGATGAATTCCTGCGTTACCGCGGTGGTACGATTGAAAACCGCAATATCAAAACCATGATCGGCGATATTCAGAGCCAGATTTTTCCCCATGACCGCCAGACCAATCAAACCAACTTGAGCAACCCCGGATTCAGACATGAATCATTTCCTTTCAATGAATTCAACCCGTTATCATGTTAAGCCGACTGACGGAAACTTTCCAGCGAGGGAAAACTTTTCAGTGTTTGACATGTGCGCACAATTACACCGCACCGAATTTTCCCTTGGCATCTTGGCCGCGCTACATCAAAAATCAGCGTCCAACTGCTGTCAGCCGCAGCGTTTCGCCGGCACGCATGGCAAGCGACAGCGTTTTTCCTTTGATGGTCCTCTCCGGATGGCGCAACTGCGCCACCGCTACCCGTCGGCCCGGCCACGGATTCACAAGATGGCATTCTCCACCACGCTCACTGATGATTTGTACATACGCAACGCGCCCCTGATGCAGCCGACTGGAAATTAAAAAATCTCCACACGCCAGGAGATTTCCGAAGGACGCATTCTGATTTTTCGGCCAGTTTGGAAACACCAGAATATTCTTCTGATAGCTCTGAAGAAACATACCGCAGATCGTCGTCGGCACGGTGGCAAAATTCTCCGTTCCACCGCCGCCCATTTGAAAAAGAAAATCAGGATAGGAAAAATGACTGATCAACATATCAAGATGATACAAGATTTTATTCGGATCATACCCCACCGCCGCGCATGCCGGATAAAAACTGGATGTGTTGTTGTAGTCATACCAAGTCTTCTGAAAGCTTACCGTATTAAGCGCTGCAGCCAGTTGGCTTTTTGGACTTTCCAGGCCAATCGCCCAGGCGGGAAAAATGACTTGATGCGAATTCATCCCCGCCGAAGATCCGCTGATGCGCACCGGCGGATGCACGGAAAGCAATTGGCCCAGATTGATCCATTGCGAACCAGTCAACGCATCACGAATCACGAATTTTCCTTGCACAGCCGCGCTGCCGACCGCATGGACAATGCCGGCAATGGAAGCCGCCGGCACGATTGGCAACGGACTTAAGTGCGCGAGGATATGTCGCCACTGCCCGGCATCCGGGTCATTTAATTGCAGGCTATGATTCATATCCAGCAGCCCGGAATACAGCATCCGTAAAAAGGCGATGCTGGTCGCCGGGTTTACGTCATGGGGCGAATGCAATTCATCGGCGGCGTCGTTAAAGTCTATGTATATGCCATTCTTCAGCACCAGGTAATGATCCCAGAACCGCGCCACGCCGCGGAGAAATGGATATACCTTCCGTGCATAAGCTTTACTGCGGGTGTAACGCCAGCGTTGCAGGCAATCCACGCAGGAGAACAACGCATCAGATTTCTGCCGAAGTGTTTTTGCGCCGTCCGCGCTCCAGCCGGGCGGCGGGCTTAAGTGGCAATAGTAAAACAAGCCCTGATAATGCCGATGCCGCGCCAAACCATGCCCGCGCTGCATCCAATCCAGCAGAGCCTGATCATAATTATCCGCCAGTGCCACATGATTGGTCGGGTACGCCGCCCAATAAGGGGCTTCGTAATTGTAATCCAGCGTGTAATCGCCATTCCAGCCCATGTGCGGCGAGGTAATAAAATTACCCCACAAACCGGGCGCAATTTGTCCCGGTGCACTGCTGCACGCAAAAACATACAGCGACCCGTACCAGAAATTCTCAATGGGCTTATTGGCTATGTGAATATAGGATCGCCCCCAGAAGTTCTTCCACCATGCCAGATGCCGGTTCCATAGTTGCTCCACATCTGAAATATTTAATGCATGGAGCATTTTTAATGATGCCGCGCGATAATGGGCTGCATCCCGGTTATCCAGCACGGATACCAATATCGTTGCATCAGCTCCGGGTTGCAGCGTCAGCGATACGCGTGTGTTCATAACGCGTACACTTCCGCCAATAATGCGGAACGCCAGCAGTCCTTCCGGGGAGGCACCGTTAAAAGCAATCTGTTTATCGCCCGGGTGAATCGCATTCCAGTCCCACTGCGGGCCGACAACTTGCGCGGCCGTGGGAAATTGATTCGTGGCTGCCACGGATTGGCCATTGACCACCAGTGAAAGTCTCATACCATCATAAATGGCTGCAACATGGGACCACTGATTTAATGCCAACCTTCCAGGCGCGGTAACCCGCACGCGATTGAGCATCGCGGATAATTTTCCGTTGATGGTCGAAAAGGTAAACCCGTAAGAAATCTGCGGCGGATTGGGTCCCGGTTGCCCCCAATGTTGCCAGGTATCACTGGTCATGGCGCTGAAAATCGCCTCTGCGCCCGTGGCTGATCTCGGATAAACCCATGCCGAGACGGTAAACGCCTGCTGAGGCATCATCAGATTGCCGCAATCAACGTGTGTTGAGTGGCCGCGGGGATGATCGTTGCGGCTGACAGGGCGTGTTAAAAATGCAAACCTCGTACCCGACGGCACCGCCTGCGCAGTTGCCGGCATGTCACCCAGCATTCCCGCGGCAACCGCCTTTGGTAACACCCTTACGTCGGCGATCACGCCATGAAACGGCCCCGCCGGATCACGCCCGCTGGGCATACCAATTCGCGCATCGACCGTATCAGGTGATACCAGCAGATAGTTTAATTTACCGCGGTTGCCGGACATTCCCACCGCGCCGGCTGTACCCCACGCATCCAATAATTTCGGGCGAATAATCAAAGGCCGTTGGCCGCTGTTATGCAGTTGCATAACCAGAAGATTTTCCGGAGTTGCCACCCATGATTTAAACTGCAAATCGTGCCCGGTGTTGGTAGTAAAATTCCCCACAACATCCGCAGGGCCGATATTTTCGCGCGTCAGATAATTCCCGTTATGCAACGCCGGAATGGACAAACTAAGCCGCCCCACCGGCATGATGCGCCCGCGCAACACACTCCAGAAATCCTCGCGCCCGATATACATGGCAATATGATCGGTATTGCGCCCCTGAATCGCCACCCCGACGCTGCCATTCCCAATCACCGGCCCATCCGGAAACTTATTCGTCGGCGCATGGCCGGGCGCATGTGTGCGAACACCCGATATTTTAGAAACGATTTTCCATGCCGCCTGCGACACAGAATTATTGACCGCAGCACCAGACGTTGCGGCACACAGTACCATCCCAAGCAAGGCAGCCAAAATGTTTGACCGTCCAGCACCAAAGCGTATCCCGCCGCCCAAAATACTGCGCATAAAACAACTCTCCAATTTCGTC
>JAKAZF010000229.1 GCA_021826605.1 Planctomycetota bacterium
GTTCCAATAACAGTGATGGGCGTTAAATGCGACTCGCGTGCCGGCAAAACCGCAGTCGCTTCGCCGGTGGCGGTAAACATGGAATCCCTGTTTTCGGGAGTAGATTCCGAATTTGTTTTAGCTGATAGTTCCATGGTAGATAGCACTCCAAAATTAAAGCGTATGATAATGACAATACGAGATTCAGGCTCAAATAGCGTTCGATAGTTCCCGCATCAAAACCGCCGCGGAGAGAAATATTGACCACACCTCCATGCCACGCAGTGCGTGACAAGCCCGGATTCGAACCGGGAGGCTTTCCAGACAAGACGGAAAGCGTTTACCAATGTAGTGCGGCCCGCATTCCCAGCGGCGGTGTGTTTATCAAAGGCGGCGACAAGAGTGATAAAACAGCGTGCTCTACCATTGAGCTACCGCTCCGGCTCATCGCCATGGAGCGGGTGGGACTCGAACCCACAACCACGAGGTCACAATCCTGTAGTTTTATCGGCATTCGCCGCCCTTTTAGTAATTCAGCACCCGGCAAATCTTCTCCGGCCCCCATGGGCGGTCCGCATCTGCCACGGACCGCCCATTTGTTGTCAGCGGTTCTGTTTTAGAGCCGCTGATTTTCAATCACCGAAACCCAATGCCCCGGCTGCAATTCGCCGGAAGCAAAGTGGCGGATGACCTCAAACACTGCGTCGCTGAAGCCGCCGATATTCAAAATATCTGCGCTTTCAACTGCCTGGCTGTTGGCATTGGGAACCAGATCAATGCAGACCATACGAGCGCCGGGGTTGCGTTTTTTGAGCACCTTCCATTGCTGCATGGTACCCGTTGCCTCTCCGGCAGCCCCCGCACCAATCCAGGACTGGTTGTCAGAAATGTAGATAATTAAATCTACATGAGCACCGCGGCGATTAAGCTCCCGTAGAGGATCTGAACAATTGGTGCCGCCCCCGCCGATGGCCGCCAGCTTTTCCGCATTGGTGGTCACCGTGTCCGCAGCGTTCAATCGCTGAGGCACGATGTCCGCGGCGAATGCCAGGACTTCCGCCCCGGTGTTGCGTCGCAAAACAGCCGCTGCAACAAGGGCCGAAACATCGACACAACGCACAGCGCTGGTGGCCCCTTTACGATAACCCGTGACGGGGGACACCATAGAACCTGACACATCCGGGCACACCACAACGCGCTGCTGAAAATCCGGTACATGCTGCGTGGCGATTTCCATCGCAGATTGCAGTGCGGCGGCGATCGGTTGCGGCACATTCGCGGTCATCCGATAGGCCGCCAGAAGCTGGTACGGCATGGCACGCGCGCGGTTGATTAAGGCAGCATCAGCCAGTTTCCGGGACATTTCTGAAACCGCTTCCGGATCATTGAACACACCATGCCGGGCAAACGTGTTGAGGTTCATCCTCGCCGTCTGCCAGCTTGAACGCTGTGCAACAACATGCCACGCCTGCGGTGAAAGCTTCAAGCTTGTAAGCATCTGAAAAGGCACATCCGGAACCTCGCGGCTCCGATCACGCTTAAAGGCCTCAAACTGTTGCACCAGCTCCGGCAAATCCGCAACCTCAAAATCCCGCCCGACCAGGTAAGCATAAAGCGCTTTGCGGGTTCTTGTTGCAGGTCGCGGATGAACCATCCGTATAATATCCGCCAGAGAGGGAGCATTTCCAACCGATCCGATGAACAGCGATTCATCTGATCGCTGCTCCAGCCAGTCCTGTACCAGCCGCTTGGGCAGGGTGCCCAACGACTTTCGGCCCACGGCCCCGGACCGCATAATCTGTACGAAGTTTCGCAGCATTTTCGGAGAATCAATGACTCGATCAAAAATCTCCGCCATCAAACCTGGGGAACGGACAGAAAGTACCGCGCACAAAAATGCGGGCATATCTTTCATCGCGCCTCGCTGCCGCGCGTACAGTGCGGTTTTCGCCAAGAACTCCGGGGCGACATCCAGTGCCAACCGGTGAACGTCGGCCAATTGCATTTCCGCCGTCGCATAGAACGTAGCGTTCAGGCAGCCGGTAACAGCGTACTGTGCCAGGGCGTGCCGGGAATTAAACGCATAAGCTGGAGCACCTTCGCTGTTGGAGGTGTTTGTACGGGGCAGCCAACGACCGAGCACCGATTCAAATAAATTTTTATTGGCCATAATAGGCTCCTTACACAACGGCTGAGGCGTTGGGGTCGCTGGGACCCGCATCGCCGTGCTATTGTTATAAAAGCACAATCCGTGCCAAGGCGGAAATGTTCGCGAAAAAGTCATAAGACCATTTGCAATCATCACTTACAAATATCATAAATGGAGGTGCATTAAGCTTTTATTTATTTTTTAGGCTAATAGTTTATAATATTGTCTATGAGCAGACCAAAAACGGTAGTCTTCAGTTTCCTTGGCTCGGTGCTGGATTCCGGTGCCGGAGCACGGCGGTGGGACCGGTGGCGGCCCAATGTGGCGCTTTGCCGCCATCCGGAGCTGCTGATTGACGAACTGGAGTTGGTTTACCAAAAGCGTTATCAGAAACTGGCCGATCAAATTGTTGCTGATATCGCAGGTGTGTCACCGGAAACCACGGTGCGACTGCACCAGGTGGAGTTTCGTAACGCGTGGGACTTTGAGGAAGTTTATACGACGTTGCTGGATTTTTCCCGCCGGTGCGTTTTCACCCCCGAAGAGCAGCAATATCTGGTGCATATCACCACCGGTACACACGTCGCGCAGATATGCCTGTTTCTCTTAACCGAGGCGCGCTATTTCCCGGCCAAATTGATTCAAACGTCGCCTCCCGGCGGCCACCAGCCCGGGGAAGCCGGTGGTTATACGATTATCGACTTGGATTTGTCCAAGTACGATAAATTGGCTTCGCGCTTTCTGCAGGAAAAATCCGAAAGCCTGTCTTTCCTTAAGCACGGCATTGAGACCCGCAATGTCGCATTTAATGCACTCATTGAAAAAATTGAATATGTGGCTGTCAACAGCAAGGCACCCTTGCTGCTGATGGGACCCACGGGCGCAGGAAAAAGCCAACTGGCCCGGCGAATTTATGAATTGAAAAAATCCCGGCGGCAGATGGACGGGCCATTCGTGGAAGTGAACTGCGCCACGATTCGTGGCGATGCCGCTATGTCGGCCCTCTTCGGTCATACCAAAGGGGCGTTTACGGGAGCGATTTCGGCACGGCCCGGTCTGCTGCGGGCAGCGGACAAGGGGGTATTGTTTCTGGATGAGATTGGGGAACTTGGGAACGACGAACAGGCCATGCTGTTACGAGCTTTGGAGGAAAAGCGATTTCTTCCCGTCGGGGCGGATAATGAAGCCCAAAGCGACTTTCAACTGCTGGCCGGTACCAACCGCAATCTTTCAATTCAGGGGGATCCGCGGACGTTCCGTGAAGACCTTCTGGCGCGCATCAATTTGTGGACGTTTCATCTACCGGCACTTAAGGACCGTCCGGAAGACGTGGAGCCGAACTTGGATTATGAATTGCAGCAATTCGCCCGCCTCAACGGCAAGCAGATTACTTTTAACCGCGAAGCGCGGGAGGCTTTTCTCGCATTTGCCACCTCACGGTCCGCAGTATGGAAACGCAATTTTCGCGACCTTAACGCATGTCTGACGCGCATGGCCACGCTGGCCGGCGGGGCAAGAATTTCCATTGAGTTGGTACATGCTGAGGTGGCCAATCTGATAAGCTCATGGGAAAGCACCCCCGAGGAGCCGCAGCAATCTGAACTGGGTCGCTATTTGTCACTATCGGAAACAAAGGCCCTTGACCTTTTTGACCGCGTGCAACTCGCTGCGGTTCTTGCTGTGTGTGAGCGCTCGGACAATATTTCCCAGGCAGGCCGGGAGTTGTTCGCCGTTTCGCGCAAAAGTAAGAGCGTGGCCAATGATGCGGATCGACTGCGAAAATACCTCGCCAAGTTTAACCTGGCTTGGGCGGCAATTAAAACAGACTGATCGGTTTATATTATTTTGAAATAGAGCACCGCGATGCTTATGCAACAGAGGGTCAGGGGGACACCGACTTTCAGGTATTCGCGGAATTTCAAATTGACGGCGAATCCCTGGGCCTGTTGGGCGACAATTAAATTGGCGATGGAGCCTAGAAGGGTGAGATTTCCGGCCAGCGTGCTGACCACTGCCAACAGATACCAGGTGTGCGCGGCGGCCAGCGGAACGGCGGGTTTAATCAGTAATACCGCTGGGACATTGCTGACAAGATTGGACAACACCAAAGTGACTGCGGCCAGGGGTAGGTGGGATTTCAAAGTTATGCCCATGCCGGCCAGGGCATGCAGCACCGGGGAAAAAAGATGGTGGCTTTGCACATCCGCGATGACAATAAACAGGCCGATGAATAGCAGTATCAGATTCCAGTCCACTAGAGCAAATAAATCTGCGGGGCGGGTTTTGCGTGATATCAGAATAATGCCTGCCGCAGCCATGGCGGCCACCGGTCGGCTGATGTGCAGAACTGACCCCGCCAGCATGACGGCCAGAAGGATTCCCATGACCATCAGGGCCTTAATGATTAAATTCCACTGCATCTCCGGCCGTGGATGGTGTTCATGGGCGGATTCCGAAGCGGCGGGCGGTTGGGCATCAGCGAAAAGTTGGGAGCGATAAATAATGGCGATGGCGAAAAAATTCAGAACCAGACACAGTAATATCAGCGGTAAGACGGTGATAAAATAAGCAGCAAAATGAAGATGAGCGGATTCGCCAATAAGCATGTTCTGCGGATTTCCGATCAGCGTACACGCCGATCCGATATTGGATGCGGTCGCCAATGCCATCAGATAGGGAATCGGATCGCGCCGGGCACGCTGCAAAGCCAGACAGAGCACGGGCGTGAAAATCAGACAGATCACATCATTGGCAAACAGTGCTGACAGCAGGGCGGAAAACCCAATCAGCCCCGCCAGCAATCGCCAGGGCTTATCTGCTGCGGCGACAATGCGCCGCACCGCAGCATCATAAAACCCCGCCAGTCGCAGCTGCGCGGAAATAACCATCAGGCTGATCAGCAGAATCAAGGTGGGAAAATCCACACCGGCCATCGCTTCATGCAGGTTCATGCGATGGAACAACAAGACAGCCACAGCGCCCAAAATCGCGATGCTGGAGCGATCAAGGCGGGTAAAGGGAACATCCCCCAGTGCCAGGCCGAAATAAGTTAAGGCGAAAATCAGCACATCAGGCCAGGCCGTGCGGTGGGCGGTTATTTCAGCGATCGCGGCCGCAATCACTTCGTGCCTCCGGTGCCGGCTTTGTTGCCGGGGCCAAACAAATGTCCAAGGGAATTCACCGCGCCTGTAACCGCCGCGCCGGCACCATGCATAAGTTTGCCGGCACCGGAGCCGATGAAGGTTGTGGCTACACCCAACGTGGTGCGAACCGGGGCTGGGATGGCTGGATTATTCGCCAGACTCTTGGCAACCTGCACTAAAATCTGCTCCATCAGGCCGGCCAGGCGCAACGGGCGGCCATGAGGGTTGGTTGGTTGGTTAAGCACCATCTGCGGAATCGTGATAACAATTGGGACACCCTTTTGCCCGGGCAGCAGGGAGGCGTCCA
>JAKAZF010000230.1 GCA_021826605.1 Planctomycetota bacterium
TTGAACCGGCTCGTTGCAGGTGGACCGTTTGAGTCGCAAAATCCACCCGGCTTTTTTATACCGAGCCGAGGTTCCAAATACCTTAACCGAAATTTCCGAGCCTGAATATCACCCGCCGGTTCCCCCGCCCGCCAATTATCAATTTGTCCCTGATTCCTTTACTTTTTGTCTCCTGCCACTTTGTTCCGCCACGATTAGCCGGTAGAATCTATGGGATACCGCTTTGTATACGTTTTGCTTGTTTTGCAGCGTAGCAGGCTATTGTCCTAGGGAGTTGTTCCGATATGGTGGATCAGGCACGCATAGATCGTTTCAAGAGCATGACCGAAGCGGACCCCCAGAATGAACTGGGATTTATGTCACTCGGCCGGGCGTATGTGGAAGGCGAGATGTACAAACTCGCCATCCCCGTCCTGATGCGGGCTTTACAACTCAAGACAGAGTTGTCCCCGGTTTATGTTCTCCTGGCTCAGGCCCAGCGCGGCGTGGGAGACCCGGAAGGGGCCATCAACACCCTCACACGCGGCTACCGTGTCGCCGATGAACATGGTGATTTGATGCCTAGAAATCAGATGGCTGATATGCTCAAGGAACTCGGATCACCCATACCGGAAACCCGGCAGGCAGTGCTGACGCCCGAATTGGCGTCCGCCGGTAACATCCAATGCCTCCGGTGCGGACGCATCGGCCCGAAAATGAAGGAACGTCCCTTCAGTGGAGCGCAGGGCGAGCAGATTCACATGAGTATTTGCGGACCTTGTTTTCAGCTCTGGATTCGCGAGGGTACTAAAGTGATCAATGAACTGCGCCTGAACCTGACTGATTCCGCCGCCCAGGATATTTATGATCAACACATGATGACGTTTCTCGGTTTGAACTGATGTAATATAGTGGCAGACGCCGGTGCGGCAACAAGCTGACATGGCTGTCGTTTTAATTTTGTGCAAGCGAGGTATCGCATGGAAATGCAATTATTAACCAAGGAAGAAAAGCAGAAGCTTGAGGCCCAACTTAAGCACATGATTGACCAGCGTCCGCTTATTTCAGCGCGTATCGCCGAGGCGCGGGAGAAGGGCGACCTGAAGGAAAATGCCGATTACCACGCCGCCCGTGAGGAACTCTCCTTATTGGAAGCGCGTATTAAAGATATGGAAGCCCGCCTGCGTGCCGCCTCGGTTGTGAATCCCGATGATATTCCCTCCGATATGGTATTTTTAGGCAGTACGGTAAAGGTGCGGGACCAGAAAACCGGCGATGAAGAAACTTTTAGACTCGTCGGGGAATTAAATACCGAGGCGTTTAGCTCCGATTCCGAAATCATGGAAGTGTCCGCTAAAAGCCCGCTGGGAGAAGCCCTGATGCGCGCCCGCGTAGGGCAACTGGTACGTGTTTCCGTGCCCCGTGGCGAAATTCATTACAAGGTGCTTTCCGTAAGTTGACCGCGGCCCTGCGGGCGGACCGGAAGGCTTTTATGGACTTTGCGGCCCGTGCCGTGTGACATCATGAGTGAAACTCCCGTTCATTTTCTGCCTCGCTTTCAAGAGGATGCTCCAGTCCCCGCAGTAGAACATTCTGCGAAAAATCATGCTGCTTCACCTGATCATCAGCCTGTTCCAGAAGATGCCGGCCCGCTGCCGCAAGCCGATGCTGCAAGTGCTATCACGATTGCCGCCGAGGATATTTCTGATTTGGCACCCCCGCCGGAACTTGTCGCCCTGACCGCATCTCATGCCTTACTACCCGAAGAAGCCGCCGAGCTGGCCTGGCTGGCTGAAACACGACGATTTATTATTCTCCGGCTTCAGGAATGGGTGATCCCCGTCTCGGCCTTAATGTGTTTCCTGCTGGCCGTGCTCTTTGAAGCAGGACTCGTGGCGACGGTCTGGTGGCTTGTTATATGGCACCCCCCAGCCGGCGGCGGCAGCAGGGGACAACAAGCCGGAACGGGGACAGCCATCGGCGGAATAATTCAATCCTCATCTTTGGGATCACGCTTATCTGATCCCACAGCGCATTGGCACAGCAGCCCCATGCCCGCACCGCCTGAATTGCCGGATAAGCCCATTTTTACACCCCACACACCGGCGTTGGCTCTATTGGACAATACCAATCCACTGCATGAGGCCCTGCCCATCATCGGTATTAACAGCGATCACCACGCCTGGGCGGCCCCAGCTCACCAACTGGCTCCAAAAGCCATGCGTATTAAAATCACGCCACGCCATACGCAACGCACCCGCAGTCGCGGTCCGCAGGTGGCTTCCCGGGGTGCCCAGCCCGATGCCGCCGGCGGCGGGGGGGGCAACGGTCTGATTCAACTATTCAAGCCGGGGTCGCGCACCGCTCTAGGCTCCGCAACTGGCTCCGGACCGGGCCGTGGGCGAGGCCCGGGCGTCGGTGGGGGCGGCAGCATTGTCAAACCCCCGCCCAATCCAGTTTTGCCGCTCAAGTATCAGTTTGCCCTCCCGGCTGATCTGATCAATCCGAAATTCCAACTGACCATTCGCCGCAACGGCACAGTCGCCGCGGTAAAAGTCCTGACATCTTCCGGCCACCCCGGTATTGACCAGGCCATTATCAACGCCCTGATGCAGGCCCGCTTTTTGCCCAACATCCTCGCCGGCAAGCCCGTGCAAAGTAAATTTGTCATCAGCTACAAGCTCACCTCCTGAATTGCAGTGCAAACCTCCAACCCGGCACCGCACCGAGGCCTATTATTGTGGTGCAGGCTTCCAGCCTGCTCGACCGGATCTCCCTGAACGGTTACGATTCGACCAGCCGTTTAAGTAGAAGCGGCAAAATTCCGGAAGTGCCCATGGCCCGAAAAAAACGCAACAAGCCCCAGTTTGATGTTGAAAAATCATTGCAGAACCGCCGATTTGAAAAAATGATATTCCATCATGGCTCCCTGGCCGCGGTCATTAAATCCATCGGCTTTTACACCCTGTCCACACTGATCTGGCCGCGCTTTATTGCTCCAAAACGCTGGAAACTCACGCGTTTTAATGTCGTCATGCCCAATCTGCCCCGCGTTTTCGATGGTTACAAAATTGCCCAGCTTTCGGATTTACATACCGGTAGCACCGATCAGCATTATCTGCGCCGCGTGCTCGAAACGGTGGTAGCCGAAAAGCCGGACATTATCGTTATCACCGGTGATCTAATCGAATACCGTGCCGGTTCCCTGCAAAAACTCGAAGCCCTTCTGCCCCTGCTCCACGCCACCGATGGCGTGCTGGCCATTTTCGGCAATCACGATTATCACGAGTACTCATGGCGACATGTCGGGCCGCGCTCCGCCCATCGCGCCATTCATAAACGCCTGCGAACCCTCCTGGCCAAACACCAGATAACTTTACTGCGAAACACCCGGCACCGCGTTCTACGTGAAAACTCAGCACTTTACTTTGTCGGAATGGATGAACTCTGGACCGGCAACGCCGACGGTCCCGCCGCCTTTGCCGGCATTCCCGCCTCCGCCCCCTGCATCTGCCTGCAGCACAATCCCGACGGCTTTGAAATTCTCCGCCAATTCCCCTGGCAACTAATGCTGTGCGGCCACACCCACGGCGGACAGGTGCGCCTGCCCCTCATCGGTTCCCTGTTTGTCCCCATGAAGCACCGCCAATATATCCGCGGCTGGTACACCCTCCACTCCGATGCAAACCCCAAAGAAAAGCGCATGTACGTCAGCACCGGCCTGGGTCAAAGCGTCCCCATCCGCCTCCGCGTCCCCCCCGAAGCCACAATTTTCACCCTTCATTCAAACATCCAATGATTAGCTCAATGCGGCAGCGTTGAGTTGCCTGCGGAACAAAATTTGATAACACGACATTTTCCCCCCGGCACGGCTGACACGGCACGTGCCGCGTCCACACCTCATCGCCCCAATCGACCCATCCCCGGCGAGCTTACGCAACACATCACCCACCAACGCACACACGCGGTCAACGATCAATGAACCCATTATTAATCCGTACTTTCGGCAGGTTGTTGAGCGCAGCCGCAGGACGCTGTATGCAGCCTGAAACACTCAAACCGTTGGCCGATGTCAGATGAAATTTGCTTGACGATGTGACGGCAGCTACAAATCCAGCCGGGGTGTAACAGCACTCGACAACGGCAGCCGGTTAAGTATTATCAGAAAAGCAGCGCCGGCCGGACATGCGTTAGCCAAGCAAAATTACAGTGCCGGCATTGTTAAAGCCATTACTTGTTATCCACGAGCACTCTTGTACGGACCGTTGAGCTTCGCCGGGCAGAAACAATTGTTTTGGCATCTGTCACAGGGCCGCCGACTGGTTGTCTAATACTGTATCAGCCGGCATGGTGCCGTCGGAATTGGGAACTTTTGGACAGGGGAAATGTGCTATGCAATCTCTCGACACCCAGGTTATTCATCAGTGTCTGGCCCTGGCGATGGAAAATAAGATGACATTTGGCGAGACGGTCATGAACCTTAAGGCGATTGGCGTGGAACGTTATGATGTGGATCTTGTGGGCCGGACGGCGACATACTATTCGACTGCGGGAGAAGTCTATTCGTTACGTCGGGGGCCGGAACATTCGGCGATCATTGTTGAAGATTTCAACGGTGTCGGGGTTGCTCAAGCTGTGCAGGAAATCAAAATAAAGCACATTGACTATCCGGAATTTCTGCAGCGCATTATGAACGCCGGTACGGTCAGCTATTCGGTGTACCTGACCGGGGGCCGGGCAATCTACTTTGGCCGTCGGGGCGATTATCATGTTGAGGAGTTTCCGCGGTAAGTCTGTACCTCGGTAGAGGCAAAGGCCATGATGTTTAATAATTCCATGCAAGTGCCGCCCGGCGGCGAAAAGGATCACACTCTGGTAACAGCTGCGAAAAATGGAGATCGGCAAGCATTGGAGCAACTCATCCGGCGGCACCAGACATGGATATTCAATTTAGCGTTGCGGATGATGTGGCGCAGGGATAACGCTGAAGACGCGACGCAGGAAATATTACTCAAAATTGTAACGCACCTGGCGTCATTTGAAGGTAAAAGCAGCTTTCACACGTGGGCTTATCGCATTGCGGTCAATCATTTGTTAAACGTGAAAAAATCGGAAATGGAACATACCGGTGTGACGTTTACGGATATGGGACGCAGCCTGGATGAAACCATGGACCAGGTGCTCTCTGACAATCCCGACTACGGCGTTGCGTTGCCGGTGATTGTGGAAGAGGCTCGGATTGGCTGCATGACTGCCATGCTCATGTGTCTGGATCGGCGGCAGCGGGCGGCGTTTATACTGGGAGAGATGTTCGGCGTTGATGATGTCATGGGTGCGGAAATTCTTGAGGTAAGCAACGTAAATTTCCGGCAATTGCTTTCCCGTGCCCGGCGCGATTTATATCAGTTCATGAATGGCAAGTGCGGATTGGTGAACGCCGGCAACCCCTGTCGATGCGCCAAAAAAGCCCGCGGCTTCATGGAAAAGGGATATCTCGATCCATTGCATCGGCAATTCACAACGCATCACGCTTCGCAGATACGCGATGTTGCGCCGGACCGCAGATCG
>JAKAZF010000231.1 GCA_021826605.1 Planctomycetota bacterium
GCCTACGACCCAGGAATGCAAGCTGTAGAAATGATAGCAAGCGCACGACCCTTTTTCATCCTGCGCGGGTGAGGCTTGGCATCATGGGAGACTAACTTCAATCTCCAAACTCCAAAATCCTCGTCCAACCCGGTGGTGGGTTGGCGGGCCGAGGTTACGGGTTACGGGGGACAGGTTACAGGGAGCGGGCAGGTTTACCCTGGCGGGCAGAATAGGAGAGCGGCGACGCTTCCAGAAACTCCCAAACTCCTCTGTAACCCGTAACCTGTAACCCGTAACCCCGTCCGCCCCGGCGGCACTAGATCAACCACCGGATTATCATCCGATGCTCTGTCCACCACAGACGCAACGCTTGTGGCCGCAATTCAGGCAACGAAATTCTGGTCCTGATGCCTTTACCCCGTCGCTCCCTGCACGTTTTGACCGGCTTGAGCTTCGCCCGCGACCAGGCTGCCGCCGCAGGATGAGCCTGCGCCGGCGGTGCAGCCGAAGCAATGGGCACCGGTGGCGATTTGGCGGGTTAGAAAAGCGGCGGGATCAAAATCCCGGATATGGCCCGCGTTGGCCGGCAGTTTCAGGGCGTAATTGAAATCACAATCGTAAAGGGTGCCGTCCCAGCCGACATGTAACTGATGGCGGCACATAAGTTCATTGAGTGTGGAAGAATTAAAAGTCCGTTCCAGCAGGTCCTGATATTTTTCCGCGTAACCCTGCCGCTGCAAATCATGCTGAAATCGCCCTATGGGCAGGTTGGTAATGGTATAAAGTTTGGTAAAGCGTATGCCGAAATGCGTTCCAAGTTCCTTGCGATATGCCGCCTCCAGTGCTGATTGCTCCGGCGGCAGAGACGGGCCGCCGGGGTTATACACCAGATCCAGTGCCAGATCCTCACGCGATCCATATCCCAGGGCATTGAGGCGCTGGATAACCGCCACGCTTTCCTGATAAACATGTTTGCCCCGCTGCCGATCCACATTGGTTTCCAGGTAGCAGGGCAGCGAGGCCACCAGATGCACACGACGATGCGCATAAAATTCAGGTAAATCGGTGAAGCCCTCTTCCAGCATAATGGTCAGGTTGGTGCGAACCATCACGTCCAATCCCTGCGCGATGGCAGCATCGACAAAGCGCCGAAAATTCGGGTTCATTTCCGGTGCTCCACCGGTTATATCAAGGGTTGCGGCCTGGGCTTTTTTCGCAGCCTTGAGCACAAGTTCCATGGTTTCCCAGCTCATTTCCTCAGTGCGTTTAGGCGAAGATTCAACATGGCAATGATGGCAGGCCAGATTGCATTTTAATCCCACGTTCACCTGCACCGTGCGAATACTTAATCCCGTAAATTCCCCCACACCCGCAGCGCGCAGGCGCTGGTCAAAGCGATTTTCCGGAGGTGTGTTGAGAATGGATAAATTCATTAAATAATCCTTTTCAGCAGGTCGCGGCGTTGGAGCAAGCGTAACAGCAACTCACCCATCAGCAGCAGCCATCGGTGGTGCAGGAAGATGAGGCGTCGGTTGTGGCGTTGTAATCCAGGCCTTTCGTCTGTCGCGGATTGCGAATCGCAGCGCCTTTGCACCCAAACGGCAGCGCCTCGGCCACGGGAACTTCCTGCCGCGGTTGAATACCAAATAGGTCTCTGGCATACGGCCCATCCGCATTGGTCATGATGCGGAACGTCTTGTCACACACCGCCATGCGCCTGGCCCGGACAAACACATGCCCGTCATCATCCACCACCTGCTTCCAGGGTCCGGCGTAAACCAGGGCCTGATTGCGTTCCAGGCAGGGTCCCTGCTTACCCTTGTGGGCTACCACCGTAACACTGCGAAATTCAATGCCATTGACGGTCCGCCAAGGAACTGAATCCCGTTTGGCTAATTGAATTCCAAAGAATCCGGCCCGCTCAAAAGCCTCCACGAAAGCATCCTCACGCCAGGCCCCGCTGATGCACCCCGACCATAACTGCGGATCATTCCGCAAGTCTTCCGGGACATCCTCATCACTGACAATATCGCTGATGGCAACCCGCCCGCCCATCCGCAGAACTCGGAACATTTCCGAAAACAACCGCGCTTTGTCCCCCGGTCGAACCAAATTCAGCACACAGTTGGAAACTATTACATCCACCGATTCATCCGCTACCAGCGGATGTTGCCGGCGCTGTATTTCCTGATGCGCCTGCAAAGCCTGCAATTCCGCGATCCCGGTCACAGGATTTCTGCGCAAAAAAGTTTCGGTATCAGCAAGATCCAATTGCAAATCCTGAATCATACCCTTGCGAAACTCGATATTGTCATACCCCATGGCCTGGGCCACCGCAGCCTTATTCCCCCGGGCCAGCGACAGCATTTCATCATTCATATCCACACCGATGACCCGCCCCTGCGGTCCCACCACCTGCGCCGCTATAAAGCATATTTTGCCGCCACCGGAGCCTAGATCAAGGACTGTTTCACCGGAACGGAGAAATTGTGACGGATCACCGCAACCGTAATCACGGTCCAGAACTTCCTGCGGAATTATCTTCAGATATTTTGGATCATAGGATACAGGGCAGCAGAGGCTCTCCTGTTTTTCCAGTGCCGCCAGGGAATACGTTTGCCTCACCGACTGCTCGACACTGGTCATGGTAACGGACATAAACTCAACTCCTTGATTGACTACAGCGCCCTTCAGTGCTTAAGGTCACAGCGCGCTGTTTCCGGCAAATAGATGCCTGTGATTATAGCAGCAATGACGCTGGCAATGGCAACTACCGCAAAAGCCGCTCCCAGACCGGCTTTGGCGTCGATAACCGGCAGGAAAAAAGCCCCCGATGCCGCGCCAATGCGGGAAAATGCTGTAGCACTGCCCTGTCCGGACGCCCGCAACCGGGTCGGGAAAACTTCTGCCGCGACAATCCATGTGGTGGTATTGGGCCCCGCATTGATAAAAATCTGGATACCGGCAAACATCGCCAGGAGCGCAAATTTGTTGATCCCCGCACCCGCGACGGCCAAAATTGTAAATAGCACCGCCATACCGATAAAGCCGATGATCTGAAGCTGCCTTCGCCCGAATCGGTCAATGGTATAGTACGCAACCGCAAACCCCAGCAAGGTAAATATAGATAATCCGCAGGTACTTAAAACCACAGCGTTGGAACCGCCGACGTGCAGTTGCAGAAGCACGGTCGGGATCAGAAGACCAATGCCATAAACCGGCAGATCCATCAGGAACCATGGCAGCAGCGCCGCCAGAGTTGTAGTGCGGTAACTGCGGCTCAAGAGCGTCCTGAAAGGCAGAGGCTCCAGCGATTGCGAACTTTTCCAGCAATGAGATTCCGGCAGGCAGCGGGTCCGAATGACCACCAAAGCAATAATCGCGGGTATTGCACCGGACGCCAGCATGAGCCGCCATCCCAGTGTCGGTGGAACCACGGACAGCAGGGTCCAGCCCACCAGGCCGCAAGCCAAGGCCCCAAAGCCCCATCCACAGAATGCTAACGTCATCCGGGCACCACGGTCATGGCTGGAACTGACATCGGCTACATAGGTCGAACCAATCGGATAACCGGCACCAATGCCAATGCCCATCAGCAATCGCATGATAATTAATTCCGGCGCATTGGCGGCAAAGCTGGATAACAGGGCAAAAGCCGCAATCATGCACATATTTAAAATCATCACAGGGCGGCGGCCCATAATGTCGGCTAGCCTGCCTAGCGTCGCACCCCCAATTAACATGCCCAGAAAGGTGGCCGCCAATACCAGCCCCACAGCTATCGACCCAAGCTGGAAAGCCGGTTTAATTTCTATCAGGGCGATGGCGACCATAAAATTGTTATAGCCGGATAAAAACAGTCCGAGGAATGCGATAAGCATAATTGAGCTAACATCGCACCCCGGCCCGGAGCCTTCGGCGCATGATTGATCTTTTGATTGTTCGGACGCCATCAAGATTACCCCTTGTCCATATCCCAGAACATTTAACTTCCCAATTATTTTGTCACAGTTCATTACGGAAAATTAGCGGCGCCCGGATGCGAACATCGCATCTACGCAGGATATCGATGCCGTGGGCGCACAAAGCAATCAACCGCTCAAAAGGCGATGAAGGATCGCTTTTAACCAGTCAGGTGGACTGCTGTTTCATGGCTCACGACATTCATAGCGCAAGTTAGTCTCAATGCCGCGCTGATTCTTACACGTCACCCTGATAAATTATAGCACCCCGGCATCAAAATTCAGCAAACACTATTTCAGCGGGAGGAATTACCATAGAAATACAGGACACGAATAACGTCACTGAGACATTTTACCACACAATCGCAGTTGCGGGGTGCCGGGCGGTAAGGTTGCGGCGTACCGGTTCCGGCGGTGTCCAGCCATGCAACGGGATAAACAAGCACCGGCCAAGGCAGGCAACGACCAAGGCGATCGCGGAACAAAGCGGTTGTACCGCTGATCGTCAGCGAATCAGCTTTTTGAGCCTTTCACGAGACTGGGGCGAAAGCGCGCCATTTTCTGAGGTTTTGGTGCCGGCATTGCGGAAGGCCAATTGGCGGGCGGCCTTGTCCAACAGAGCAAATTGCCGATCCATTAATCGGCAACCGGCGCAAATTATGAGATGCACCGCGAGTGTCATGCGATCCCAGTGGCTCAACTGGCCGTCGCGCCGGCGGCAGGACATTTCCGCAGCCGCCCGGCAATTCAGTATTTTTGGAAGTTTTAACATCCGCTAATCCTTCACCGCACCGGCGTGCCCAACACCTTTTTTCTCCAGGCAATCGCGCAACCGCAGACGCGCACGATGCAGCAACACGTAGAGATTGGTCGAAGTGACGCTTAATGTCTTACACACCACGTCAGAATTCTGTTCATCCATGACGCTTAAAATAAATGCCTGCCGCTGCGTTTCCGGCAACGCCTCCATGCAGCGCTGCAGCATGGGCAGCACTTCTGATTCGATGGCCGAATCCTCCGGATTTATTTGCCAGCGGCGCGGAAATTTTTTCCATTTGCCGAAGCGCGAAAACATCCCATCCACGGCTTCATCGTCGGGAAGCGTGTCTGTGGCATGACGTTCCTGTCGGCGGAAATGGTCCATAATTTTGTGTTTTAAGATTCCCACCAGCCAGGTGGAGAATTCACACTGTCCTTTGAAGTTCTCTTTTCCCTTCAAGGCGGCAAGAAATGTTTCCTGCACCAACTCTTCGCAATTGGCCCGGTCCGCCACTCGCAGGCGCGCATAGCGGAAAAGCAGATCCCCATACTGATCCACCCACAATTCGGCCGACGGACATTTATCCGCCTGCGGTTGATCCAGGTGTGTTAGCTCTTCAATACCCAATGGGCGCTCCGAAATACGGCCGACGAAATTATTTGTCAGGCACACTTTCGCATCGAATTACAATACCCCGGTTTGACGTGCCGAACAATAGCTTGTTCGCTGAAGGGGGCGTGGCAATTTTTCCGGGCGGGGTAAAAAAGCCGCCTTTTCACAGGAATGCTGAAGCCCACCGGGATAAACCCGGCGGCTCGCCGGTCGAGTTGA
>JAKAZF010000232.1 GCA_021826605.1 Planctomycetota bacterium
GCCGAATTTGCTCTACTGTTCACCTGTTCTACTCACACCTGCTCTAATCGGGCCACGGCCCGATTCGCTCTACTGCTCAACTATCCCCTGTTCTCCTGCTCTAGCCGCCGCAGCGGCTACCCCTCCGTTACCTCGTGGTGAATTCCGTCGTCGTGGTCGTCGTATCTTTGCGTTCTTTCGCTACTTCGCGGTTCACCTCTGTGGCCAATCGTCGTTGTGCGCGCTGCGGAGAACCGGGTTGTGGCGCAGGGACGATGGCGGCCATGGGTATCTCCGCTGACAGCCATGGCATGCCCATGGTCTATACCAAGGAAGAAACCAGCAACGGGGATATTGCCACGGTGGATGGATTTTTCCCGGCATCGCCGATATTTTTACTTTTCGATCCTCAGTTGGAAGAGGCGTCCATGGTGCCAATATTGAATTCAGCCAATACACCGCGCTGGAAATTTTCCTGGTCGCCGCATGATCTTGGAACTTATCCAATATGCCGGGGGCATTATCAGACCGGCGGAGAAAATATGCCCATTGAGGAAAGCGGCAACATGATTATTTTGGCTGCGGCCATAGCCAAAGCCGAAGGGAATGCGAACTTCGCGGCAAAATACTGGCCGTTGTTGACGCGCTGGATGGAATTTTTGCGGAAAACCGGATTTGATCCCGGCAATCAACTTTCCACGGATGATTTTCTGGGGGCCAGCGCGCACAATGCTAATTTATCCATTAAAGCCATAGAAGCCATTGGAGCGTATGGGTTGTTGTGTCAGATGCGCGGTATGAAAGCCGAGGCGGCCAGATATTACGCCATGGGAAAGCGATGGGCCCGACGTTGGATGAAAGTGGATAAACAGGGCAACCACTATCGCGCCGCATTTAATGAGCCAAACTCCTGGAGTGAACTATACAATCTGGCATGGGATCGCGTGTTGGGACTGAATCTGTTTCCACCGCAGGTGGCCCAGCGGCAGATCGCTTTCTATTTGACCAAAATGACTCCCATGGGATTGCCGCTGTGTAACCGCACCACCAATTCCGATACAGACCATACCATTTACACCGCAATTCTGGCACGCCATGAAGCCGATTTCCGCACCATTATCGGCGGGCTTTACAATTATCTCAATACCACGCCCGATCGCGTTCCAATGACGGATTACTATCCCACCCATGGAGGTCAGGCGGTATTTCACGCCCGACCTGTGGTGGGAGCAGTATATGTAAAAATGATGCTGCATTCGAAAATGTGGCGGTATTGGGCCGATCGGGCCGCGAAGTTCCCGATGAACTGGGCCCCCTTGCCGCCGAATGAAAAATGAATTGTTCAACCGTGCGCGACCGCTATGGATAAAATGTCCGCGTCCGACCTGGCCGGACAATCGGAATCGTTGAAACAGCGTTACATCTGGTGTGTGGCAATTGCCGTCTCGTTGGTTGGACTGATGTTCGGATACGATTGGAGCATCATCAGCGACTCGAAAATGTTCAAGGCCGCTGGATATCAAATGTCGGGAATTCTTTTAACATCGCCATTACCGGCGTCACCGCTCTGATTTGTGCGATTGTGTCATAGCGCATGGGAGCGTCGGTACTGTGACGGTGGCACGCCGTAATGCCTTCTGAAGGCCGTGGAAAAACAAAATTCGTTGTCATAGCCCACGGATTGGGCAATCACCCGGATTTTCAGATTGGTTGTGGTCAGCATCCCGGCCGCCCGCTGCATACGCAGATGGGCTACCCATTGCATCGGCGTACTGCCCATATCCGCCAGGCAGATTCGCCGCACGGATTCCGTGCTCATGGTCAAGAACTCAGCCATTGTATCGGTGCTCCACGGTGCGGCGATATTTGCTTCCACTTGCTCCCAGAGTTTCCATAACCGCTCGGAAGTACGTTTTTGATCTGCCAGGCGCGCGGCGTAATGATGCACCAGCCACAACCAGCGGCTTATGACTTCCAGATTGGCGGTAGTGGACCATTCTCGCTGCAGCCCCAGAATCGCAGATCGGAAAAATTCCGGATCGGCCTTTATCAGACTGGGTTGTTCCACGGATATCATCGGCGGACTGCCGGGCAATTCATCAAATGCCGCCCATACGATGCCCCACGGTGTGGCCCCGGTGGAATAGTATCCATGCGGTTGATGAGCCGGAGTCAGATATCCGCTACCGGCCCCGCACGGCATCCATTTCTTTCCGATGCGTACGCGCCCCTGTCCAGCATAGCAACTGATAATTCCGCCGAAATTCGGATTCTGCCGCTCAAAATAATACCCCTTTGCCGCTGCGGTCCAGCCGGTCCACAATATGCGCCAATTTCGCATGATGGGGCAGGTTCCAGCATCAAGCCGCCATTCTTTGGTTCTGGTTCCAAATTGATGCGTATTGGCGATATCAACATATTTTTCAACCATAGAGCAGTCTTTCAACTTTCCGCAAGATCCGGCGCAACAATGTGTGTTTGCCGTATGGCACTGTCAAATTCGCATTCACTACTATACCGCATGGGCCGCTTCGCCAGCAAAAGTCGAATAGCAACTTGTGTGTTTCACGAATGCTTTTTTGGGTTATAAGCATGGTAAAGAGTTAAGTATATCGACTATACTAACTATCAGTTCACCCGCGTTCTCGACGTTCTTCGAGGATGCACCGAAAGTCCGCCCGGCAGGTCAGAGAGATCGGGTATGGCGGGCAAGAGTTCATATTTCCCCGACTGGGGAAAAGGAGCAATATCATGAATCGCACGGTTGGTTACTCATTCATTGGCATGGCTGCAATAGCGGCTATTGGAACTGTAGGAATGGCAAATGTGGCAAACGCTACAATGACGGTGGGCATTGACAACACCAATTTTCCTGCGGAAACCCAAGGTAGCCTAAATAGTCAAGGCCGGCCTTTCTCACTTGCCATGTCCGCAATCACTGAGCCGGGGTTACATTCTACTGGCATTGGTAATGGCGGATATGCTGTGATGGTGACAACATCAAGTGTAGGACATACTATGAGCTCATATATATCCGAAGGGACATATCATTCTTCCGGTATGGGTTCAGGCGTGGCTCTAAACAGCTATACCAGCATTACTGCTCCATCTTCAATTTCCGGATGGTCGGGGCAGGGAACGGGTTCGGGTTCTTATGATGCGCTGATTACAGTACCTGGCGGGACCCAATATAAATTGGTGGGTGGCAGCATCCCAACATCAGTAACATTCACATTTAATACCGGAACACCATCATCACTTGTACTCGGCGTGATAACCGATTCCTGGTGTCAGGCCGGTGGTACCAACGGGTTTGTCCAGACGAGCACTATTACCGCAACGGCGACTGGCGGATCAAATGCTACTGTCACCACCAGAGGAGAAAGCTCTAATAACACCGCTTATTATGATGTTTATTTTTTCACCCTTAACGGTATATCAGCCGGTGACACTCTGACATTGAGTGGTACAACTGCGGAACATTCTGGCACGGCAACCGGTATTATGTTCGCCGGTGCGACAATCGATCCCGTTCCCGAACCAGCCACCCTTGGCCTTATGGCCCTGATGGGTGCCGGCATTCTGCTGATTGGCCGCAAACGCAAATCGGCGTAACGGCTGGTGCAATCGCAATAACTTAGACCTTCGTTTCCAGGCTCCAGCCAATTTGGCTGGGGCCTTTTTTTCTAAAATGTGACACACCCCGAACAATGAGTTCGTTGTGGCGTAAATACAGCGACGGGTAAAATACCATTATAATGGAGAATATGGGGACCATTTTACGGCGACAATATTGGAGCGTGGTACTGGTCGCCACGCTGCTCCTGATTACGGCGGTAATGGCCATGCCGGGCAATAGCATGGCCGTGGTAGCCAAACCCACGACATTACCAGGCGGCCAATCGGCGGCCTTCCGGCTGCAGCGTCAACTTCAGTCGGCCATGACCAAAGCGGGATGCTGGCAGGGTATTGTCCGACCTCCCCACGGCCTTTTGCATCATGAATATCTTGTGCCGGGTGGCGGTTACCACGGGCTGTTCGATTGGGATAGTTACTTTACCGCAGTGGCCATGAGCTATCAGAATCGTGGAAAGGCTCTGGCCGGCTCGGTAAAAGATTTCCTGCATTTTACCGATAACCCCTACGGAAATTACCGCGGATATACTCCGCGCCAGATACAGTGGAATCATGTATCAGTGCTGCCGGAGATGTGCAAGCCATTTCTTGCTCAAATGGCGCTGCGGGCGAGTCTGACCCTGCACAGCGCAACGTGGGTGAAACCGTATTACCAGCGACTGGCGGATACTCTGTGGTATTGGCGCTACGCGCGTCGCTCCCGGGACGGGTTGTTTACATGGTTTGACGGGTGGGAAAGCGGAGTGGACGACAGCCCGGCGGTTATTACCGTGCCTGCCGGCGGAGCAGGTAACAGCCGCGTGGCTGAGCGTCGAATCAGCAGACCGCCCAATCGGACCGAAGGCGTGGACCTGGCGTGTTATATCTACCGCGAATATCGGGCCATGGCCGATCTGGCCGCCATGTTGAACGAACCGGCCTATGTACGCCGGTATGAGCAACGTGCCGCGAATCTCAAACACTTAATGCAAACGCGGCTATGGGATGCCCATGCCGGAATATTTTATAACCGTAACAGCCGCACGGGTGCGTTTATCCGCGTACCGGAATGGACCGATCTGACCCCGCTCTGGGCACATATGGCAACTGTTCGCCAGGCGCACATTCTCATTACGCGGTATGTGCTCAATTCGCATGAATTCTGGACTCACTATGGGATACGCAGTCTTGCGGCGTCAAGCCCGGATTATCATCCTGTCCATGGCTACTTGCGGGGGCCGATCTGGGTGGTGACTGATTACATGGTGATGCATGGGTTGATGAACTACGGTTACGTATGTCAAGCGCGACTTCTGGCAAGGAATGTGTCGGCGACATTATTGCGCGACATCAAGAAAACCGGCGGAATGCATGAGAACTACAACCCGAATACAGGGGACGGCCAATATGCCGGCAATTTTAAGGACTGGGATTTGCTGGGGGCCTACATGATTCAGGAAGCGTACACCGGGCAAGATGCCGCCGGCATACCAACCTTGGGACAACTGAAAGCACTGCCTTGGATTAAACAGGCCTCGGAAAATAAATAGTGCCCAGTTTCGCGGCAGCCGCGATTCCGCAAATAAGGGACTGCGCAAAAATAAATTCATATTTTTTGGCGCAGGGATTTTGGCCGCTGGCTAGTGCCCTGTTCCACCCGTAATTACGGGTGGACGGAGGGCCAAGGGGTTGTGGGCGCGAAGCGAGGAGGATTACGTATGGATACATACGTTGACGACGAGCGACAAAGCCCACGGCCCCTTGGCCCCCGCCCATAGGGTTGGCTTGAAACCGGCCATCTGCGGCGTCGCGTCGGCTCAAGGGGTTTACGAACCCAGTTCTCGCCGCCGACTCCTGGCATCTGGCCGGTTTGAGGCCAATCCACCCGTAATTACGGG
>JAKAZF010000233.1 GCA_021826605.1 Planctomycetota bacterium
TGATGACTGACTGCGGTAAACGGTTATTTATTTTGGTACTGGGCCTAAGTCGTATTCAGGCCTGCAAAAAAATAGCCGTTTTGCACCGCTTCGCTTGCTCAAGGCGGGGTTTGTGAATAACATCACAAGGTAGTAAGTCAGGGGTTAAGGGCCTGTTGCAGGCCGCCCGGGCCTTGCCCAGCGGATAACGCTGCGCCAGGCTGATGCTGTGCTGGAGTTTTGGACATGCCATACACAATGGAAAAGGGAGTCTCCATGCTGATGGATGACCCCATGACAACCCCTCAACTTTCTGATAATTCCAACCTTTGGACCCTGAATTTCGGCCCCCAGCATCCGGCCACGCATACCGTGATCCGTCTGGTGATGGAAATTGACGGCGAGCGGGTGGTTAAAGTCGTTCCCATCATCGGATATCTGCACAGCGGCTTTGAAAAAAACGCGGAAGTGCTGGATTTCAATCAGTACATGACCATCGTCAATCGCATGGATTATCTGGCTCCCATGGGCAATGAAATGGCATGGATTCGCGCGGTTGAAATGCTTTTTGGTGTGGACCCCACGCCCCGGTGTAAAGTTTATCGTACAATCCTTGGTGAGTTGGCCCGCATTCAAAGCCATCTGCTGTGTGTGGGAGCCGCCGCGTTGGACCTTGGCGGATTTACGGCGTTTCTCTTCGGATTTAATGAACGCGAACGTGTTTACGATATTATGGAATATGTCACCGGTTCACGCTTCCATACCAGTTGGAACCGCGTGGGCGGCGTGATGAAAGATGCGGACGACAATGTATTTCGTCCGCTGGTAAAAGCGTTTATTAATGAATCCCTGCCGCGGGCCATTGACGATGTTGAAAAACTCCTCAATCGTCTCCGCATCTTCATTGACCGTACCCAGGGTATCGGCATTATTTCCCGTGAAGAAGCCATTAACTGGAGCCTCAGCGGCCCTCTGGCCCGAGCCAGCGGCGTCATGCGGGATGTCCGTAAGGATGACCCCTATTTCTGCTTCCAGGATAATTGGGACGGCAAAGGCGCACCGGCGGTAAAATTCAAAGTCCCCATCATGAAAACCGGCGATGTTCTGGCACGCTATCTGGTGCGGCTTGAAGAAATGAAACAATCCATTGAAATCATCCGGCAACTCATTGACGATATTCCCAGTGGCCCGATCAATGTCAGCCCGGAAGGAAAAGAAATTCTCCCCCCGAAATCGCAAGTGCATGGCTCCATCGAAGGGCTTATTCAACATTTTGAACTGGTGATGACCAACCGCGGATTTAAGCCCCCAGTCGGTGAAGTTTATGCGTGCAGTGAAACCGCCAATGGGGAACAGGGATATTATATTGTCAGCGATGGCGGAAAAAATCCGTGGCGGGCGCGGTGCCGTCCGCCGTCTTTCATCCATTTAAGTGTGCTGCCCAAGATGATGGAAGGCCACACCCTTTCAGATGTGGTGGCGGTTTTGGGATCGTTGAATATCATTGCCGCTGAATTGGATCGTTAAACGCAAGGAATGTTATGGCCTGGATTGTTGAAGACCGCCTGAAGCAGTACCAACCCACGCGCAGTGAGCCGTACCTCACTGCTGAAATTAGATCGCATATTGAACAAAAATATTTCCCGCGCTATCCGAGGAAGCAGGCGGCACTGTTGCCGCTCTTCCACACGATCATGCACACCTATGGCTACATCGCGCCGCAGGCCATCGATGAAGCAGCGGGTTTTCTGGAAATTTCCCGGGCCGAAGTTCAGGACGCGGTCACGTTTTATGAGGAATTCCGCCTCCAGGAGTCGGGAAAATATGTTGTCAACGTATGCCGGTCTATTTCCTGTGAGCTTTGCGGTCACCAGGCGGTTCTGGATAAAATTCGCGAGGTGTTTGGCATTGAGCCGGGTGAAACCACCGACGATAATAAATTTACGGTTTTTGAAGTTGAATGCCTGGGTGCCTGCGAACAGGCTCCATGTGCCTTGGTCAATGAAGATCTGCACGGCTGCATCAAGCCCGAGGCACTGGTAAAGCATTTGCAGGCCTTACCTGATCATCCCGCCGAAGTGCGGCACTGATTCAGTTGCGCCATGCGGTTAAAAGCGGTCGGAAAGCTGATCGGCTGTTGTAGTGAAAGGTTTAATTTATGGCATTTGCCGGCCCAGTCCTGCTTAAGCGTATTCCGGATGATCCCGCTAAGCGCAAACTTATCAACATGGATCAATATATCGCTACCGGCGGTTATGAATCTCTCCGTAAAGCGCAGAGCATGACGCCGGACCAGATTATCCAACTGGTCATCGACTCCAATTTGCGGGGGCGGGGGGGGGCAGGCTTTCCCTGTGGTTCCAAATGGAAGTTTTTACCCAAAGATATTCACCCGCGCTATCTGGCGGTTAATTTTGACGAGTCTGAACCCGGCACCTTTAAAGACCGTTACCTGACCGATTATGATCCGCATATTCTGCTGGAAGGCATCGCCATTGCAGCCTATGCCAATCGCATTTCCGTCAGCTACATTTATATCCGTGGTGAATATCACCTCGAAGCCAAAATTCTGGAAAAGGCGCTGGAAGAAGCGTATGCCAAATTATTCTTCGGCCAGAAAATTCCCGGTACAGATATCGTCCATAACTGCTATGTGCATCGGGGAGCCGGAGCGTACATTTGTGGGGAGGAAACCGGACTGCTGGAATCCCTGGAAGGTAAACGCGGATGGCCGCGCATCAAGCCGCCATTCCCTGCCATTGCCGGGGCCTTTGCCAAACCAACCATTATTAATAACGTGGAAACTTTAGCCTGCCTGCCGTACATCATTGAATACGGTGCGGACTGGTTCAAATCCATGGGGACGCCCTCTTCCACCGGGCCGAAGCTTTTTGGTGTCAGCGGATTGGTTCATAAGCCGGGCGTTTACGAAGAAGAGCTGGGCATTAAAATGTCCACACTCATTGAAAAATATGCCGGCGGGGTCAAGGGTGGAAAATACCGCGCAGCAATTCCCGGCGGCGTGTCCATGGGGGTGCTTGGCACGGATCAATATGACGCGGAACTTGATTTTGATATTGGAAAAAAATACAACGTGCTGGGCCTGGGAACCGCCGGTGTGATTGTCATGACTGACAAAACCGATCTGGTGGTGATGCTGCGGAATATTATTCGCTTCTTTGCCCATGAAAGCTGCGGGCAATGCACGCCCTGTCGGGAAGGTACGGCCTGGATGCACAAAATGCTCAATCGTATTGTGGCCGGCTACGGCAAGCCGCGTGACTTTGACATGCTGATGGAAGTTGGCTTAAGTATGGGATCCATGCCGGGCACGACCATTTGCGGTCTGGCGGACGGTGCTAACTGGGCGGTGCGGACGTTCCTTCAAAAATTCCCGGAAGATTTCAAAGCCCGGATAAAATCTGATCATGTGCAAGGTGTAACGCTGGATGCGCAGGCCGCCGCAGCGGTGTAAAAATTAATCCCGCGGGAAGCGGGGAAACCGGTCCGCAAATAACTGCGGGCACAAAGCTATAAGGTGTAATTTCTATGCCCACAATGGACGTTGACGGAAAAAAAATTGCCTGGGAAGGCAAAAAAATGATTCTCCAGGCCTGCCTCGATGCCGGCACCGAGATACCTCATTATTGCTATCATCAGGGCCTTTCAATTGTGGCAAGCTGCCGGATTTGTCTGGTGGAAATTGAATCGCCCGATCCCAAGGACCCGGCGAAACTGGTCAAAGTTCCCAAACTTGTGCCAAGCTGCCAGACCCCTGCCGTGGATGGCATGAAGGTCCATAGTGCGTCGCCCAAGGCCCTGGCCAATCAGAAAGCGGTGATGGAATTTCTGTTGCTGAATCATCCGCTGGATTGCCCCGTGTGCGATCAGGCCGGCGAATGCGGTCTGCAGGATTACAGCTACCAGTATGGCCGGTCGGAAAGCCGCTTTGAAGAAGATAAAGCTAAAAAGCCAAAAAAAGACATCGGCAAGCATGTGATGCTATACAGCGACCGCTGCATCATGTGTACGCGCTGCGTGCGGTTCACGCGGGAAATTTCCGGCACCGGTGAATTGGCCGTGTTCGGTCGCGGCCATCGCGAGGAAATTGACGTATTTCAAGGCCAATCCCTGGATAATCCGCTTTCCGGTAATGTCATTGACATTTGCCCGGTTGGCGCGTTGCTGGATAAAGATTTCCTGTTTACACAGCGTGTATGGTTTTTGAAAAAGACGCCCAGCATTTCGCCCTTTTCCAGCGGCGGGGAAAATATTTCCATTGAGCACAATCAGGGACGTGTTTATCGTATCAAGCCCCGCTTCAATGCCGATGTCAACAAATGGTGGATTTCCGATGACATCCGTTACGGTTGGGATTTTGTCCATACCAATCGCCTGCAGACTCCGGCGGCCAAAGGTGTGCCGCAGGAATTATCAGCCTCCCAGAGCATTGGACAACTTGATCAGGCGATGAAAAAGGCCGCTATGACACCCGGGGCTACCCTGCTGGTTCTCAACGCCGGTGATTCAACCGAAGAAATGTTCCTGGCTGCCCAATGGATTCGTCGCCTGGATCCGCAGGCGTGGCTGACATTGGCCGAGCCGAAAGTTGACGGGCAGGATCAGGTTTTCAAAAATCCGACAACAGGTGCGGTAACCTATACGCTGCGCGCGGAAAAGGCACCTAATCGGCGGGGTGCCCAGAAGGTACTGGCCCAGTTGGGAGGTAATGTCTGCAAACTCGCGGATGTACAGGACAAAATTAAAGTCGGGCAAATCAAAGCGGCTCTGGTACTGGCTGACCCCTTTGGCCATGCTGATGCATCATCACAAACCGCCCTGGCGGGCGTGGAAACGCTCGTGGTATTAAGCACGCGCCCGGACGGTCTGGTTTCGCAGGCATCCCTGGCGTTGCCGGTATGCACGTGGGCGGAAAAGTCCGGTGTTTTTGAAAATCATTCCGGGCTGATCCAGGCCTTCAGGCAAGCCATTGCTCCGCTGGAAAATACCCGGTCCGCAGGCAGCATTTTCTGGGATTTAATGGACCTGGCCGGAACGTATGATCCCGCCGCCGTGCGACGGATGATGTCCGAATTGGGCTTGGCGGAATACGCCGCCGTGACGCTGCCGGAACAGCATGAAAAAATTGAGTTAATGCAGTTCACAGACTTGTAATATTCATTCGGTGGAGAAATTATGGCGGAAACAACACGTGCGGCAATATGTCTTGCGGTGTCCAGTAAACTCTCCAAGGCGGACGTTGCGTCCATCGGCGCGGTCATCGGCCTGGATGGTTTTGTTGATGAAATTGCGCAGGTTGTCGATAAACGCGCAAGCGCCGGCGAGTTTGATCGCCTAGCTACCATTGAAGGATTCGCCAACCGCATCCGCGAGGCCAGCGGGCAAAGCGCCAATATTGAAGTCGTTGTAAAATTGCAGAAGCTTGGCGGCAACGGCCCGATTATGGCCAACGCTCTGGCCTCCATCGGCCTGGGT
>JAKAZF010000234.1 GCA_021826605.1 Planctomycetota bacterium
CAGTTCTGCGTCAAGACGGCATAGATATCATGACGGATTGGCGCACAGGGTTGCAACGCTACATTGGCAAAAAATATCCCCCGAACCGATAATCGCAGGATTGAAGAACGGCCATGACCGCACTGTTTTGAAATGCAAGCGCGCAACACGTAATAATTCATAACCTCCAAGCGATGTTGCGCCGTTGAATAATGGATCTCCCATGCATGTGAAACGCCCCCGTCTGTACTTCTGGGATAGTTGGCGCTTCTGGCTTGTCGCGGCCATCGCCGCTGGGATCATCTGGCGACTCACTGATTATTTTCTGCGTTTCCCCGTATGGGATGATGAAGCCTCTCTGGGATTAAATATTCTGCATCGGGGTTATTTCGGCTTATTGCAGCCGCTGCGCTACGGGCAGGTTTGCCCGGTCGGCTTTCTGTGGATCAGTAAATTTCTTATAAACTGTTTTGGTACGGACGTGTGGGTATTGCGGTTTTTACCGGTGGCCGCCGGAATAGCCGCGGTATTACTGGCGTGGCCGGTTACCAGCCGCGTAGCAGGCCGGCGTGTGGGATTGCTGGCCACCGCCTTAATTGCCTGTTCTCTGGCGACCAATCGGTTTGCCACGGATTTCAAGCCGTATTCGCTGGACCTGCTGCTGGCCATGGGCATTATTGGTTGGGCGTTAAGCGCCATTCGCCGGCCTTGGGATTACCGCCCCGTACTGTTCCTCGCTTTGCTGACGCCGCTGGCCATTGTATTTTCGTATCCGAGCGTATTTGTGCTTGGAGCGGCCCTGGCGGCGTTGCTGCCCACGCTTTGGCAACACCGCAGCAAAGCGCGACAAGTGGCGTATAGTATTTGGGCGGTCGTCACCGTCGGCAGTTTCGCGGCGATTTACTTGACGGTTATCCACGGTCAGATGCGCCATACCCATACGTTCATGCAGGAATTCTGGAAAAGCGCTTTTCCGCCGCACGGGCCGGCCCTGTTCCTCTGGCTTCTTGATGCCCATATATCCAACATGATGAGTTATCCCTTTGGCGGCTCCAAGGGAATCGCGGTGGTAATTGCCCCATTGGTTCTGCTGGGCGTGTGGCGCTTATGGAAAAAGCGGCGCAGGGCGGAACTGGTGCTTCTGGTTGGCCCGTTTGTATTAACATTTTTCGCAGCGTGGCTGCATAAATATCCCTACGGAGCGGATGCCCGAGTGGAGCAGCATCTGGTTGTGTCCATTACCCTGCTGGCAGCCCTGGGGGCCGTAACACTGGGGACATTAGCGGTAAGAAATTCCCGGAATGTCAGACTGTGGAGCTACGGGGCCAATATCCCGGTGGCCGTGATGGTCATTTTCGCCGTTGTTATGATCGGCAAAGATATCCGCTACCCCTGGCGAACGCCCGCACCGTTATTAGCGCAAAATTTTGTTCGCAACGTGTTCCAGCACACCGGCCCGCACACGCAGATTGTCATTGTCAATAAGCATCCACTGCATTATTCGGTTCTGCTTTCCTGGCAATTGACTGTTGAATCGCACCGGTTTTTGATTCTGCCGGACCTGACTCCTCAATGGAAGGCCGCAGGAGCGGATGTTTGGCTTTTGCATTTTCATTTCAGCCACCCCATGCCGGTATCAGCAAAACTATTGGATCACGTTAAGCAAAACATCGGGCGCGGGCGGATCGCCGCCAATATTACGCGAAAGCTTTTTGAACCCTTCAGCGGCCACCCGCCGGTCTATATGCAGGCAGTACACATTGTCCCGCAGGCCCCGTGAACAATCGGAACGATTTATACGTGCAGCAATCAGCTATGCCCGAATGGCAAGCGCCTTTTCCAGGCGATCGCAGAAGCGATTGCAGAGCGTTTCCTGGCTGAGCCGTTCGCGCAGCAGATGCTGGGCATTGCGGCCCATTCGGTTCAGCTGGGCTTGCGGGGTGCTGCGAATGCGGGTGATCGCGGCGGCCGCACCCTCAGAATCGCCATGAGCAATCTGCCAGCCAATTTCATGTTCGTGAAAAATATCCGCAATGTGGCTCGGACTGGGACCCAGAAAAAGTATGGGCTTTCCGGCGGCCATGGCTCCGTAGATTTTGCACGGATGGATGATTCCCACCATGTTTTCCCCCAGGCTTACCAGATGCACATCGGCTGCGGACAGGGAGAATTTTAGCGATTCCAAGGGTTGATACGGTAGCGACAGTACATTGGTTAATTGATGCTCTGCAATACAGGCCTGAATTTGTCGCTTGCCCAGGCCGCCGCCGACAAAGACAAAACGCAGGTCGGCATCATCTTTAAGGGCTACGGCAGCATGAAGAATGGTATCCAATGGATTGGCGGGGCTGTGGTTGCCGCTGTACATGATCACAAATTTGCCTTGAAGGTTATGCTCAATACGGAAAGGGTTGTTCTGTGGCGGAACGGGTTCAATGACATGGTCATGCGGCCAGGGCGGATCAATATGGATTTTTTCAGCAAAGTTACCCCGCTTTGTCAGGCGATCAGCCATGAAGCGGTCCAGGGCAAATATGGCGCTGGATTCGCGGAGGATAAAGCGATTCACACGCTCCAGCACGCGGGCGCGAACACTATGCTCTTTTATTTTTCCCATCATGATAAGCTGATCAGGATTCAGATCCATAGCCCAGTACACAATCGGCACCCGCCGAAGCAGATGTATCCAGGCGGCCGCAAAGCCGATCATAGGCGGTGAGGTGCTGAAGAGAATGCCTTTCACTTTGGGGGTACATAAACCAATAAAAAAGCACTGAATCAGAAAACTGGCGGTTCCGATAATCCTTATCAGAAGGTTCTTTTTACCGAAGGAACTGAAACGTAGTCGGCGGACGTCCACCCCCTGCATGTTTTCCTTCAGCGGGTACTGCCGGGTGGCATCTTCATATCCGCGGCTTGAGGCGTAGACGCGAACCGCATGACCCCGCCTGGCCATGGCGATAGCGGCATCGGTTATGTGTTGGCCGACGGCCGCCGGGTCGGGCGCGAAGGTTTGGCTGAAAATCAGGAGAATTCCAGCCGAGGGAGAAGTTTTATTCGTCATGAGTGATGCGTCCGCCAAGCCACGGTGGGGTCCAACAAAGGCCCACTTCCGTTCATCGTGAAATGTACCATAATTTCTTTAATGTGCCGGGTAATTACGCGGGAACGTGTGATATTAAGGCATTTTTGCGGAGGTTACTGCCTGTTTCCAGCACGTGATGTGAAAGTTTGCTCATTATATTATCGTTATTGGGCTAATTGCTTACATGTTGGGCGTGTAATGCAATTGTTAAGCATGGGTTACGATCCCACTAAAAATCAAGTTGACATCAAGGTTATCGAACATTATCCTCAAAAGCCGTGTAGGAACGCCTGGAAGATGGAACTTTCCTTCGTCCCATAATTGGCGGGGACGAAAACGGTCGAAACCGTGGCGTTGGTTAGGGTATCCTTTTATAAGGAGACACATTATGGACAAACGATCCTTGGGTATTTTGCTCGGCGCAGCCGCCATGCTCGCCACCTCCGGCCTCACCTGGGCCGCCACTACTTCCGCAGGAAATGCGTATGCGCCGGATTCGGCACAGACCCCTGCACCGGCCATGAGCACGGAAAATGCTCCACCACTGATGAATAGTCTTGATCAAGTCAAGACCGGTGATTCATCGGTTGGGCAGAATTTACAAAGTGCCGGTATTGAAATCGGCGGATACGGGGAACTTGGCTATACTAAAGATTTTGGTAATTCCAACCCGATTCCCGGCCGTACATTCACCGGTGAGGCCCATAACAACCTCACGCTCAATGCCATTGATTTGTACATTGCCAAGACGATTAATCTGCGTGGCACGCAGATTCACCAGCAAGGTGTCGTCCTGGGCGGCATGATCGACATGCTGTATGGATACAATGGTGATTTCATCCATTCCAATGGCTTGAATTTCTATCACAGCAACAACGCCAACATCCAGACTTATCCGAAGTATCAATTTGATCTCCAGCAGTTGTATGTGGACGCAGGCTTTGCGTTGGGCAACAACGCAGCCATGCTGGTGCGCTTTGGCAAGTTTGACAGCCCGATGGGCTATGAACGCATCAATCCCACGAAAAATGCGTTTTATTCCCACTCCTTTGCCTTTGGCAATTTGACCCCGTACACCCAGACCGGCCTTCTGGCCAAGGCGGTTATCGGGCAGGATGTCTCCTTCTGGGCAGGCGTTACGCGCGGCTGGAATCAGACGTTCCGCGATAACAACACCGGAATTGATGGCTTGGCTGGTATCGGCTTTACGCCCAATAGCCAGCTCAACGGCAAAGTCAATGTTTCCTTTGGCCCGCAGGATAACGGCACCAACAACCCCAATCGACTGGTGGTTGAGCCGATTCTCACCTATGTGCCGCCGATTCTTAACAACGCGTTGTCCCTCACGTCGGATACCGTGTTTTATTATGATGGCGCGGGAAACACGGTCAATGGCCAGGATAACGGCGCTTTTGATGAAGCGCTCTATCAGACCTATCGCTATAACCGTTTCATCAGCTACAACTTCCGTGAAGAGTATGCCTATTTTGGAACAGGTGTGGTTGAAGGCCTAGGCAATCAGGGGTCTGATGCCGGGGCTGATTTTGACCAATTTGGTGAAACGTCCAGCGCCCTGAATCTTGGCGAAGTGACCGTTGGCATCAGCCTCACTCCCTTCCCGGATAGTGCCATGTTCCGCACACTTGTGATCCGCCCCGAGCTGCGGGAAGATTTTGCTGATCATGCCTTGCTTAGCGGCGGCAAGCACTATCAGACCACGTTGGGCGTTGATGCGGTCTACAGCTTCTAAGCTGTAAATTATCTATACTTGTCTTAACACGAAGGGCGGCGAAATATAATTTCGCCGCCCTTTTTCATGACTGCCTGATTAACAGGCTCAAAAACGCCATGCGCCTTTTTATTGCGCATTGCTCCAGCCCCCCATGCCCGAAACATTGCATAAATTTATATATTATGCGGCTCTGCGCGGCATTCCCTGTCCCGTGATGACATCTTGGCACGCGCTTTGCTCTTAAAATCAATGGTTCTTGCATTTTTGAAGGAGAAACAAATGCGACCATTTAACACCCTGTTGGCCATGGCCGCTGTGTTGGCGACCGCTGGCCTGTCTCTGGCGGATTCGTCCACCACCACTCCGGCACCAGCGGCGGCTCCAGCGCCCGCCCCGGCACCCGCTGCAGCGCCAGCGGATACCAATCCCCTGCTGATGTATTCTCTGGACCAAATTAAGACCGGGGATACCTCTGTTGGACAGACCGTATCCAATGCAGGCATTGATATCTATGGTTACCTGGAATTGGGCTACACCGCCGACCTCGCCGGACCACCGGCTGCGGGCACCACCATTCCGGGCCGCGTCTTTGACACGGAATACGGCAACCATGTTCAGATGGATCAGTTGGATCTGACCATTGCCAAGGCTATTAATTTTTTCCGATCCCAACT
>JAKAZF010000235.1 GCA_021826605.1 Planctomycetota bacterium
AATCGTGGTCAATGGCTTTTCTCTATTAATGTTCGCCACCGCAGCGGCCCGGGAGATCGGCTTTTGCATTAAATTTGGCCAAAGCTCCGCTATTGTCGCTTGCGCGGATTTTTAGCGCGAAGGGATCAGGGGACTATTTTCCCCGAGTTTGCGGCGGCGCTTTTATATCGGCAGCTTTACGCCGCCCGAACGCCACCCGTATTGCTTGCAGCTACTGCCGGCATCTCTTCGAGGATCGCCAGCAAGTCGGTATCAACCTCAACACTGATCGCCTGGCCCAGGATTTCAACCTGCAAAATCAGACGATCCATTTTCAGTCGGCTTTCCACTACGCCCCGCACACCCTGCAGCGGACCTGATTTTACCTCAACACGTACCCCCGCCACAAGCTGCGGATGCCGATCAAAGGGCGACTGGGCTTCCAAGGCCCGCGCCAGGCTGCGAAGTTCCTCTTCTATTCGGGCTTGGTCAAATACTGGAATGATGCGAACCAGCCGATTGGTCCGATCGGCTGCATACGCCTCTTGAATGGCACTGCGAACAAAAACATAGCCCGGAAAAAGCGGCAGTTCAGATTTTACTTTGCGTTTGCCGTAATAGGTGGTTTTCGCCACCAGCGGCAGCAGATATTCGATCTGGCGGTCGCGGAAAAAATCGCACACCACTTTTTCCTGACGGCTTTTAGTCTGTAATACAAACCATTTCCGCACATCCCCAGTGCTAATTCCGGCCCCGACAACATCAACAACACCCGCGACAGGAACTACGGCGGAACCGGCTGCCGATAATCCAATTTCCGGACATTCCAGGCGCGGCACATTCTCATGTCCTTTTGCAGAGGGTGTTTCTGTCATATTCTGCCCCGTTACCAATCTTCAGCGTTTATCCAGCCCTTAAGACATTCCCTGTTCACTTTCGCCTGCATGGCGTAATGCCCTTACTTATAGGCTTCGCTGATGTATTCGGACATTCACACCGCGTGCCTTTAACTTTATCGGTTCGCGTTGGGCATAAAAATCACCAATTTCGGACCGTTATCCGCAGTGATTTACCGGACTTGGACCATCATTATGGCCGTTGGACCCCAACCGCACCGTCATACCCCACACTGGAATTCTCTGGGATACCGAAAATTCCACACTTTCGGCTCAAACATCCTTGCTCTCCAAGCTACTGTCTCGTCCAAACCCGGCTTCCATCTCTGGTGGCAGCCCAATTACTGACTATATGATACCAAACCGGCACCCGGTAAACCAACCTCGGCCCGGCGAAACCTGGGGCGATCACATCCATCACCTATCAGGAATTAGCTCCCGATGAAACTCATCTTCGACTAACGTCCTCTGGGTGCATCTTCAAAATGACTCCACCCGGCGGCTCTCACGGTCGAAGGCTCTCGGTTACAGCCCACGGCAACATGCCACTGACAATAACCAAACCACGCATCCATGGGCCAGGGCCAGCGTCCGAGATTGGCTTGCCGCTGCGTTCCGAAGGTCAACCAGACGCCCAGGCCACTTCTACCGGCGTATGACCGATGAACAGATCCGGTACGGAACCCGATTTGCCCACCACATTCACGGGGACTTGACAGCCCACACGATATTTTCCGCAGGCAACCCAGGCCGTCGTTAATTTTCACAACTTCGCCCACCTCAGGAATTCGAAATCGCAGTTTGATCATCGCCACGGTCGCGCAGGAGTGGATTCCGGTAATGATGGTTTGAGGTCCGCGCACTTTCAGCATATCGGATAAGGCGATATTCCGCAGCCTGTTGATGGCCCATGAGCTCATCACATCCAGTTCTGTCACATCCAGCAGCACACCATCACAGCGATATTGTCGCGCGCGAAAATCCAGTTCGTAGCCCAGTTGTTTCCAGTCCAGGTCACTGACGCCGCACTGCGTGCGGGCCAGCAGCAGGCTTCCTTTTTTGAAAATGGAAATGCGCATCATAAAAATCCTTTTTAATTCACGCAACAAGGGTCTTGCGGCGCATAACAAACAATAAAAGGCCGGGTGTCAGCGATGCACGCAGTCTGCTGACACCCGGCTCGGGACGCTGAACCGTATACGAAAGCTCCACCGTAAATATCCGGTCATCCGCATTCCCGCCCAAAAGCCCCACGCCCCCGCCGGCGGGGGAATGAGGCCCGGCCAAAGCTGATACCATTATTGACAGAGGTAAGCACACCCACCTGATCGCTGGTTGGGCCATCATGACCAATGAGGCTCCCAGCGCCTTGAAAGCAGTTGATTTTATAGAACCCGCCCCAGTCCCGGGTCCGCGGAAAACTTTTTGCGGCTGTTTCGCCGGCTGTTTCGCGCGTTAACAAGCCGGCTCAATGGCAACCGCAGCGATCCTACTCAGAGCGTATGCGGTCTTCAGAGCATCTGAGCTGCAAAAGTAGATGCAAGCCGCGTGCCACCGATAAAAAGCTGATTTATTCACGGAAAATGCGGATGGCTCTGCCTCGGACACCCGACATGTTGTCGCAGTAGCGGCCACAATGTCGGGTATTTTTGACCTGTGGGCGGCCGGGTTAAGAGCCAATCGAGACGCAGGGATCGACACACATATCATATAATATTCATATGGTTATAACCTTAACTGTACGTCTAATGCCCATCCAAAGAAAGACACCCGCGCATTGGGCTCAACACACGCACCATGAGGCTCCCCGCCCGAGACAAAAGTGGCAGAACCAGAAAAAGTGGTGCGTTATGGGGTATCCACCTACTGGCGGGACCAACTGGCCGAATTATAATGTCCTTGAGCCGGAGTAACTTAACAGGGGCAACCCGCGCAGGGTGCCGAAACAAAATATGCCAAGGAGGCCAGATGAAACGGTTAGCCCAAAAGAAAGTTCAGATAGTTGGTTCAACGCAAAATCCTGGGATGCAGCCCGTGGCGTTGGAAGATAAAGCAAATGAAGTGCTGCTGCGGCAGCTTGTTGCACACCTTCGCCAGAACCGAACACAATTGCGCGAAGAGTGGGCCAGCCACATTACAGAAGCGGAATTGCTGACCTCCATGAGCAAAGACGAAATCTTCACGGAGGCCACGAGCGTCTATGATAACTACGTGGCGGTGCTCGAAACCGGAAGTGTGGAGGCTCTGCAGGCCTATGCGCGAAATCTCTCCGAGCGTATTATTCCGCGGGGCGTGGAAACTCACGAAGTCGTGGGAATCGTGCTTTTATTGCGTGATACACTGGCGCGGTCTCTTTTCAAGAAATACCAGAGTGATTTTAACCTTCTGAACATGGTGTTAGATGCTTATGAACCGGCGGCCAACCGAATCGCCAACACCGTGGCTGTGAGCTTTGTGCAGGAGCGCGAAAGAATCATCCGTCAGCAGGAGGAAGCGATCCGTGAATTGTCCACGCCGGTGCTTCAGGTGCGTGAACGGCTCCTGATCCTTCCCATTATCGGCGTCATCGATACGCAGCGCGCCCGGCAATTAACCGAACAATTATTACGCGGGATCCGGGACAATCGCGCCAAAGTGGTGGTCGTGGATATCACGGGTGTACCGACGATTGACTCAAAGGTCGCCAACCATCTTGTGCAAACCGTTGAAGCATCGCGGCTCATGGGAGCCAGCGTCATTATTACCGGCCTGTCTTCAGAAATAGCGCAAACATTAGTTACAATCGGCGTGGATCTAAGCAAGGTCAATGCGGTCGGGGATCTCCAGGGAGGTATCGAAGAAGCCGAGCGGCTCCTGGGATACGAAGTCCTTCGCGATACGCAGTCTGCGAGTCAGGACGGTCAAGTTAGGGGAAGGCATGCGGGTACCAATTCTTAAGCAGGGCGACTATCTGATCGCAAGCGTACAGTCTGTGCTCTCGGATGATGATCTGCGGCTCTTACGCGATGATCTTGCCGACCGGGTGGGGCGTTTTCGATCCCGCGGCGTTATTATTGATGTCACCGTATTGGATGTCATTGATTCGTTTGCGACTCGGACATTGCGATCCGTGGCGCACATGCTGAAATTACGCGGAGCACATACCGTCATCGTGGGCATTCAGCCCGATGTCGCATTCGCGATGGTTCAATTAGGTCTGACGCTGGCCGGTGTGGGCACGGCCCTGGATTTGGAGGAAGGATTGGAATACCTGAACGGTCGAAGTCACCGCCTGCACGAACATCGCGCCTTTGGTTCGCGCGAAGAGGACCGATTGGGCCACCCCGTCCGGCCAACACGTCACACGCAGGAACACCATGCTCTGCGGGCGCATGAGGAAGATGAGAAAAAACTCTTTTCTGGCCATGCTTCTCCCAGGAGCCTGGACTATGGCCATTGAGTCGCGTGTTCGCATCAGCGATACCGCGGGAATAGTTACAGCCCGGCAGCAGGGCCGTACCTTGGCGCTGGAGCTGGGCTTTGAAGGGTCCGACCTGACTGTTATCGCGACCGCGATTTCGGAGGTCGCCAGAAATATCCTTGACCATGCCAAATCCGGCGAGGTAATCATCAGTCGGTACCAGCATGGCGGGAAACGGGGGATTTGCGTTATTGCCTGCGATACCGGACCCGGCATAGCGGATATTGAACAGGCCATGCAATATGGCTATTCTACCCGTAATGGATTGGGAATCGGGCTGCCGGGTGCCAAATTACTGATGGATGAATTCCATATTAAGTCAACTGTAGGACTGGGCACAACAATTACCATGAGGAAGTGGATGCATTGAAATGGTATCAACCTTCCACGCGGCACGTTGGCCGATTGAATTCGCTGCTGCCGGTCATTCAGTGAATGGGGAGACCGTTTCGGGAGACCTGCATTTTGTGTACCCATCCGCCCACGGCGTGCTGGTGGCCGTGGTCGACGGCATCGGGCATGGTACGGAGGCGGCGGAGGCGGCAGCAATAGCGGCGGCTACCCTTGAGCAGCAGGTCAATGAATCGGTAACGTCGATGCTTGAAGCCTGCCACGGGCGGTTGAAGGACACCCGCGGAGCGGTCATTACAGTTGCCGCGTTCGACGGAAAACGCAGTACCATGGCCTGGGTGGGAGTGGGGAATGTTGAAGGGCGTCTGCTGCGTGCCGATCGTCTGCGCCCAAGCGAACAGTTGGTGCTCGGCGCGGGCATCGTGGGGTATCGGATGCCGACACTGCGGCCCACTACTACCCGGATTGTCGCTGGAGATGTGCTGATTTTAACGACCGATGGAATTGACAGCGCCTACAATCCATCGGGTTATTTGGATGAATCGCCGGCGTATGTCGCGGATCATATTCTTCGTCGCTACCGAAAAGGGACGGACGACGCGCTGGTCGTGGCGGCGCGCTACGCCGGGAGTTAAGTAATGAAGGCATTCACGCGGAAATTGGCCCGTCGCTACGGTGTGGTATTGAAGAAATATATCGCCAATTCCGAAGAGGCGATTCTGGTACAAGATCGGAA
>JAKAZF010000236.1 GCA_021826605.1 Planctomycetota bacterium
GCGCTGGCCAGCGTGAAGGTGCAAGTGTGAATCCCGGTGGGAGGTTGATATGCCCTCGCTCAAAGCGCATCGAGCGAGTCAACCCCGCCGGGCCGAGTTGCCGGAACCATCCCAGCGCAAGCGTGAGGCTCGCCGCTTGCAAGACCGCAAGCAGCGTAATAAGTGCCAATTGCCGCTGTTTAAGTTTCATCGCAACCACATCCCTTGCACCGTTTTACAATTCCGCGTCCCGCCTCGATCATTTACTCCAACATTCCGCGGCATCCGCAATATCCTTCTGGCGGCCCGAAGCTCGCTTGTTTTGGATCAGCAGTTCGCGGCTGATAAAGCACACTGGAAGATTGTCTACCGAGGCTTCCACGCGGGTTGCCCGGGCCTGATCGAATGTTACGCCGTCGACGGAAGTCATCAGATTGATGCGATTGGGTGGAAAGCCAACCTGCAGCACCAGATCGTCCCGTCGCAAATCTTCCGCCTTGACATCCAGTTCTCCGAATCCAGAAGACTTCGAGGCCTGCATAATCTTTGTGCTATTATCGATAGAACGCTCGACAAATAAATCGACGTCGCCAGTAGACCGCGGCCGGCCATGAAAGGCGACCGCGTATCCGCCCACGATGAGGTATTTAACGTGGTCGGCGTTTAACAACGCGACAAACGCGCGCAAGTCTTTGGGAATTTTCATCGTCGCTCCGCTGCGCGTTGATTATATCCAACAAAAGTTCCACGCGTTGTTGCGGAGAAGGCGACCGGTAATACCTCCGGTCCGCGGCATCCGCATCTTGATGCGAACTGAATTTACGCCCTGTCTTTTCCACGCGATTATCATACCAAAATAACGGTGGAAGTGGCCAGGCTCTGTATTCCCCGGAGAATCGCGATGATCAACGTCCTGACGATTCTGCCCATGTGTCACCTGTGACCTTGGCCCGGTTATCACACCGCAGGCGATGCTTCACGCACCGAATGCCCCGCCGGCGGCAGTGCCGACTATTTCGTTTTCTTGTCCGCTTCGCGCAATTGTTTATAGATCTTCTGGCATAATTTGCGATCGCGCCAGCGCTGAAACCGGATTCTCAGCGGCACATAGCCGGTGCAGGGGCCGGCGGATTTGGTTGCCCGTTCGGCCTCACGCATCGCAGCGCGGTTTTGACGGTCTTCATCTTCCAGAAGCGCCCATGGCAGCCAATTGTTGTTTCCAAAACCAAACACGTTGCACCTTATTTGATCCGCTGGCCGCGGTTATTTGCCGGGGGTGAACCGGGCCAGCACCGTCGTGGTTTTGCCGTCCGTGCGCTTAATCAACCCGACACCCAACGCATAATATTGCGTTTCCTCGGTCGTGACCTGCAGGGGAATTGTTTCTCCGGCCACGGCTTGAGTGCCGGCAAAAATCACCACTGAGCGCACGACAAAACACTTGAAACTGCCGGCTGGAACGCGCAGCGTCCTGGTTCCGACGATTTTATTGCGAACGGTTATTTTCCCGGTTTGCGTGAACGTCATGGGGCCGGTGGAACCGGTTGTACGCGTGGTATACCAGAAACTCCAGCGTTTTCCGCGCTTCCAGAAACGGGTGTGCGGAATCACCACGCCGCCGGACCCGGTGACATGTGTTTTCATTGATTCAGATTCCGGGCTGACACTGCCGGTGGCATGAAAATCCGGCGTGCTCCAGCCGGCAGCGGATTTAATCCATCGCATGCGGTATGCCACTGCGCCCTGATACAGAACGGTAAATCCCTGGGCGGAACGTGATGTTATTTTATCGCTGTAATGCTGGCCATTGGAAACGCGGTAATGCCATTGGCTGCCCAGGGCGGAGGGAAAAATGCTCTGCGCTGCCCGCACCGCGGAAGACATGCCCAGCCCGGCGAATAAAAGCCCGAACAAGAACAGTATTCGCAGATTTCGATTCATTGTTTTTTACCTGTTTGCAACATCTGAATGTCAAATTGTATGCATCATGTATATGCCGAGGCCCCGGAACTTGCAACATCAGCCATTCGGTGCGTTGCCTTCCGGGATCATCTGAAAGGTGTATGACACCGTCCAAGGCGGACAAGCGGTCGCAGCTTGTCATTGCGATGGCCATTGTGGCTGACGAGAAAACGTTATCAGCCGCGCTGTGCTGATTGCTGGTGGCAGAGAAAGCGGTGGTTGGCGGAATCAGCGAAATATTGCAGCCATGGCGGCAACTCGAAATGCCGCGTGAATCAGCCGCGCTGGGGTCACGGCTGCGCATTGCGGTACGCAAACGAATTTGACAATACTTGAAACATATATTGACGGAAGAAAAGCGAAGCATTACTATCTTGGCCGGACTTTGTGCAATCTTTCACAGTCTTTTTTTTGAAAGACCGTGAGAGGGTTGGATGGACAAGGCCGAAAACGCAACATCGGAACTGCCCTGATTTTCAGGGTTGGTTGAGAATCGTTGCCCAAACAGGAATGCGACGCGAACCATGAGTGAAAAACCGTTCTTCGTCTTCCCGAAGTGGTCGAACACCGCGGTCTTGGTGACTTTGGCGGTTGGCGCGATACTTCCCATTTACATTATTGCCATCGTCTGGTTTGGCTGGAGCGCCCGGACGTTAAATGTCGGCTACCAACCCATTCAACCGGTTCCATTCAGCCACGCTTTTCATGCCGGCAAACTGGGCATTAACTGTGAATATTGCCATAACGATGTAAAAAGGGCTGCGTTTGCGGCTATTCCCCCGACGCAAACCTGCATGAACTGCCACACCGAGATTGCCGCAAACAGTGCCAAAATCCAGTGGCTGCGCGATAGTTACGGTACCGGCAATCCGAAAATGGCGGGTATGCCCATTCCCTGGAAACAAGTTAATGAACTGCCTGATTATGTCTATTTCAACCATGCGGCACATGTAAACGCCGGGATCAGTTGCCTGGTGTGTCACGGTCAGGTGAACCACATGGAACGGGTCTATCAGGCCAAGCCGCTGAGTATGGACTGGTGCCTGTCCTGCCATGAGGATCCCGGCCCGAATCTGCGGCCCCGCAATGAAGTAACGAATTTGAACTGGACCGGAAAAAACAAGGTCAAACTGGCCAAGGACCTTGGCCTGACCGTGGCGACGCTACCGAAAAATCTGGGCCAGTACCTTATGAAGCGTTACCATATTCCCAGCACGAAGCTTTTGACGGATTGTGAGACATGCCACCACTGAAAACAGAAATTGTGAGCGGTAAAGAATACTGGCGCAGCCTGGATGAACTGGCGGATACGCCGGAATTTCGGCAGTTTGTGGACCGTGAATTCACATCCCATGCTTCGGAATTTCTGAATTCCAATCGCCGGCGATTTCTTAAAATCATGGGAGCCTCCTTTGCCCTGGCCGGTCTGGCGGGTTGCCGCTGGCCCATGGAAACGTTGGCTCCGTATGCGCATCGCCCGGCCAATCGTGATCCTGGCACGCCCGTGCAATACACCACAGCCATGGAGCTTGGCGGTGTGGCCCAGGGCATGCTGGTAACCAGTGTGGATGGCCGGCCCATTAAAGTGGATGGCAATCCCAAGCATGTATTAAACCGCGGCGGCAGCGATGCGTATGGCCAGGCCAGCGTGTTGAATGTCTATGATCCCGATCGCAGCCGCTCGGTTTTGCACCGTGACGCTCAGGGGAAAGCCGTTAATTCCAATTGGGCCACCTTTGAGGCCTTCTGGAAGGAGCAGTTGGCGAATTTCAAAAAGAACGGTGGCAAAGGCCTGGCGGTGCTTTCCGGCACGTCGTGTTCGCCGAGTCTGGCGGATATGCAACAACGGCTGGCCAAAGCGTTGCCGGCTTCCCAGTGGTTTGAATATGAGTCGATCTCGGATGACGCCGGGCGCGAAGGTTTGCGTATGGTATTTGGGCAGCCCGCGCGGGCGGTGCCCGATCTTTCCGCCGCCCAGGTGATCGTCTCGTTTGATCAGGATTTTTTTGTCGGTGATCCGCTGGCGGTAAAGCTTGGACGTGATTTTGCCAAGGGCCGGCAATTAACCAACCCGGAAAACGGACAAAATGCCACCTCCATGAATCGCCTTTACGTGGTGGAATCCACGTTTACGATGACCGGCTCGATGGCGGAAAACGCCCGGCATCGCATTCCCGTTCCCGCCAAAGATGTTCCCGCGGTGGCATGTATGCTGGCGGCTGAACTGAAAAAGCAGGGACTGGCTCTTGGTGTTGAAATTCCAACGCCGGGGAATGTGAATATCGGCCACGGCAGTCGAACGCTGGAAGTCATGGCCGCCGACCTGCTGGCCAACAAGGGGCGTTCGGTACTCGTGGCAGGTGCCAATCAACCCCCTGAATTGCACGGCTTGATTGCCGCGATCAATGATGCTCTGGGCAATACGGGCCGCACGGTTACGTATTATCCGGTAATGAATCCCGGTCGTCCCACGCACCTCAATGCAATCAAGGCTCTGGCCGCCGCGATTGAGAAAAAAGAAATTTCCGCTCTGTTGATTCTGGGCGGCAATCCGGTGTATACCGCCCCGGCGGATATTGATTTCGCGAAGCTGCTAAGCTCCGTGCCGCTGTCGGTGCATTTGGCCAATTATGTTGATGAAACCTCCGCGCTTTGCACATGGCATTTGCCGGAATGTCATTATCTGGAAAATTGGGGCGACGCCCGGACCTTTGATATGTCCGTAAGCATTGTTCAACCGTTGATCCAACCGATTTTCGGCGGGCGCAGCGCTGTGGAAGTCATGGCATTAGCCATTGGGGACCCGTTGCAAAAAGCCTATGACATTGTGCAGCGGACACTGGATATTAAATCCACCGATTGGCGCTGGAAAAAAGCTCTCTTCGACGGCTACGTTGAAAAAACCGCCTGGCAGCCGCTGCACCTGGCCATTTCCGCCGGTAATCTCAATGGCGCGTTGGCCAAGCTTGTTGCCAAAAACGCCGGGGTGAAACTGGATCACAAAAACCTGGAAGTGGTATTCCGTACCGATTCCAAGGTATTTGACGGCAGATTTGCCAACAACGGCTGGCTTCAGGAACTGCCGGATCCGATGACCCGTCTGACCTGGGATAATGCCGCGCTGATTAATCCCAAAACCGGCCTGGCCATGGGCTTAAATAGGCATAAGAGCCAGATTATCCGCTTGAAAGTCGGCGGACGTGAACTGGATATCGCCACATACATGATGCCGGGCCAGCCGGAAAATTCCATTTCCATCTCGCTGGGCTATGGCCGCACGCACAGCGGCAATGTTGGCAACGCAGCGGGCTTTAACGCCGGTGCTTTACGCACCACGCAGGCCATGAACATGCTCTCGGGCGTGAGTATGGAAGCAACCGCAACGACGTATGAACTGGCCACAACGCAGGATCATTTTGTCATCAGCACCATCGGTGAACGAGCCATCGCGGCGCGGGTGCCGGATCTGATTCATCAGGG
>JAKAZF010000237.1 GCA_021826605.1 Planctomycetota bacterium
TTTTGAACCCCTGCGGAAATTAGCCGATGTCAATGCCAAACTGCAGCAGGCCAACGCCGCGGCCACCCGTATTTTCGAAATTATCGACGCCCCCGCCGAACCCAATTATTCCCATAAACTTCCCCACCTGCCCCGCCACCGCCAAAGCATCCGTTTTGAGCAGATACGTTTCAGCTACCCCGGGCATGAATCGCAGGTGCTGACGGATGTTTCCTTTGCCATCGAATTTGGACACATGGCGGCGATTGTTGGCAGCAATGGGTCCGGCAAGACCACGCTGATGTCTTTGCTTCCCCGGCTTTATACCCCCACAGCCGGACGCATCCTCATTGATGGAATCGATACCGCGGAGGTTTCCCTGGCATCGCTTCGCAAACAGATCGGCCTTGTAACGCAGGAAACATTTCTCTTTGCGGACACGATTTACAATAACATCGCCTACGGGCGGCGGCACGCCACCCGCGATCAGGTTATGAAGGCCAGTGTACAAAGCTTCGCGGATGAATTTATCCGGTCATTTCCCGATGGTTACGACACGATAGTCGGTCAGGGCGGCATTCGTCTTTCCGGCGGGCAGCGCCAGCGCATTGCCATTGCCCGGGCGATCCTGCGTGATCCAACGATCTTAATTTTCGACGAAGCCATGAGCCAGATTGATACCGAAAGCGAATTTAAAATCGCCATGGCGTTGAAAGAGTTCATGAAAAATCGCACGAGTTTTGTCATCGCTCATCGATTCAGCACCATTGTTTCCGCCGATGTTATTATCTGCCTGGATGCCGGCAGAATCGTGGGAATGGGCCGACACCAGGAACTGCTTACGACCTGCGAAACATACCGGCAACTATATAACACACAGTTTCGCGAGGTCGGGTAGCGGATCATGGACACAGCGGCGTACCAATTTGAAACAGGTTCTGATATACTCCAATCCGGTTCAGCGGCGCGCGATTGATGACCGCGCGAAAACAGCCGCGGGAAAAGGGACATCGCCTGGAAATAATGCGTGAATCGCCCTTGGGGATTGGAAAAATCGGGCGGCTGGACAATAGCCGTTGCCATCCAGCAGGGAATTACAAAACATGCTTACGCCTGGAAGAATAAATGAGCCGCTTGAAGGAAATGCTCTGCAAACATTCGGAGTCGCAATCCGCGGTGTTTTCAGTATTTCAGACGGTGGCAGAACTTTACCTCAGCCGCCAGCGCGCTGTGCCAAACACTGAGAACTTCGCGACCATTGACGCAACAACAATATGAGGACTTTGATCATGTCACAATTACCAATAGCGAAACTTGCTCTGGAAGACGGAACCGTATTTTCCGGATGGGCCTTCGGGGCCTCGGTGTGCCACGCCGGCGAAGTGGTTTTTAATACGTCGCTCAGCGGCTACCAGGAGATCCTTACAGATCCATCCTACCGCGGTCAAATTGTCACCATGACTTGTCCGCAAATTGGAAATTACGGCATTGCCGACAGTTCCGACGAGGAGTCAGGGCACCCGCAGGTGGAAGGTTTTATTATCAAAGAATTGTCCACATTGGTCAGCAATTACCGGGCGGTTGAATCGCTGCAGGCGTATCTTTTACGTCATCACGTACCCGGCATTGCCGGTATTGATACACGGGCACTGGTTCGCAAACTCCGGACCCAAGGGGCGCTTAAGGGCGTGATCTGTACCGATCAGGCGCAGGTTTCCGATGATGCCGCACTGGTGGCGCAGGCCAAAGCATGGACCGGCCTGGTGGGCGTGGATCTGGTGCAACAGGTCACGCCAAAGAATGTTTACCATTGGGCACAGGATAAGGGTATTTGGGCGCAGCGTGCCGATCATCATGGCCCCGCCGATTATCATGTTGTCGCCATCGACTGCGGAGCCAAACGCAATATTCTCCGCAATCTGGCACAGAGCGGATGCCGCGTAACGGTTGTCCCGGCCGGCGCTTCACCGGAAGAAATTCTGGCGCATAAGCCCGATGGTGTATTTGTCAGCAATGGCCCTGGAGACCCCGAACCCATTGCCTACACACAGGAAACATTAAAAAAACTGATTGGCAAAAAGCCGATATTTGGAATTTGTCTCGGCCACCAGCTTTTAGGTCTGGCGCTGGGTGCCACAACATACAAGCTCAAATTCGGCCACCGCGGGGGCAATCAACCGGTGCAGAATACCGGTACCGGGAAGGTGGAAATAACATCACAAAACCATGGCTTTGCCGTAGATGTGGACTCCCTGCGGAAATGCGGCGGCGAACCGACACATATCAACCTCAATGATCAGACACTTGAGGGATTTCGCATGACCTCTGAACCGGTGTTTGCCGTGCAATATCACCCGGAAGCCAGTCCCGGACCGCATGACGCAACCTATCTCTTTGACTGCTTTGTCAAGATGATTCAAACCGGCAAAAGCCCAACCGCCGAAGAAATGAACACCGCACAAAACAACCGTAACACCGTGCTTGCCGATGCGCGTTCAGCCCAGGGGACAAAGTAAATTCCGGCTCAGCCATGCGTTTTTCGTAGCTGGCCACGGCTGGCACCATCGATCAGGCGTGTTGCAATCGGAGCCAATCCACAAGCGCAAGGGATTGTGGTAAGGGTGGATTTTAATTCGGCGCGAGATGACAGCGATCGGGTAGCAAGTATTTTGCGAGCCAGAAAGACGCCTCAAGCAGCCAAGGGTGGCGCGGGTTTCCATCCCGACGGCCATAGGGACCCACCCAAGAAGCGCGATCAACGTAACTGTTTACCGCTCCGCGGCAAATATTCACAATAACGGCACTGGCGCGCTCGGGTAATTGGTGTTATGCTTGATCTCACCATGGATGGTGAAGTGCAAAAACATCGCAAACGACCGGTCGCAAATCAGACCGTCAGCATGGCGCAATACCGTCATCTGGCCAAGCGGTTTAATTATTTTCTCAAGCAACATGACAAACGCAAGGAGGAATTGGGTCACTATCATGGTCCTGCGCCCCTAAAATGACGCCAGTGTATCGTATAGACTTTCGGTATAGAAAGAATCGGAAGTCATATGAAGAAGAAGCGATTCAGCGAGGAACAGATGGTATCGATACTGCGCGAAGCGGATACCGGCGATAAGACGATTGTGGAATTGTGCCGGGCGCATGGGATCAGCGATGTAACATTTTACGCGTGGCGGCGTAAATTTGGCCAGATGTCTGAAACGGCGGTGAGGCGTCTGCGTGAGTTGGAGAAGGATAATGTGCGGCTCAAACGCCTTTTGGCGGAACGCGACCTGGAGGTCGACGTGCTTAAGGAGTTCTTACAAAAAAGAGTAGCCACCGTCCCGGAACGCCGCCAGGCGGTCGGTTTTCTGGTTCAGCGGAAAATATCCCGGCGTAGAGCCTGTGATTTGACGGGCGTCAGCCGGCGTTGGCTGGCTTATCAGGCGAAAGGAGAGGACATGGCGCTGGTACGGCTGTTATGTGGCATGGCCAGGCGTTATCCGCGTTACGGTTACCGCATGCTCCATCAACTGGCTCAGCGTCAGTGGATGCGGAACGGAAGACAGGAGAAACTCAACGTGAAGAGAATACGCAGGTTATGCAGGCAGTATGGCCTCACGCTGCCACACAGAGCATCGCGTACACGCTGTGGCCAGGGCGTACGGATACCCTGTCAAGCCCAGTATCCCAACCATGTGTGGGCGTATGATTTCGTCTTTGATGCCCTGGAAGACGGCCGGAAGCTTAAGATTCTCACGGTGGAGGATGAATACACGCGTCAAGCCCTGGCGGTGGAAGCGGGGCGAAGCATGAAGGCGTCGGCCGTGGCCCAGACGATTCTGCGACTGATGCGGCGTTACGGAAGGCCCCGGTTCGTAAGGTCAGACAATGGCCCGGAGTTTATCGCCAAGGCTCTGGTTCGGCGGCTTGAACAGGCTGGAATCACGATTCGGCACATCGATCCCGGCAGCCCCTGGCAAAACGGTACCAACGAGCGATTTAACGGAACCTTGCGCCGCGAATGCCTTGATCTGGAGACATTCGGCAGCTTGTCACATGCTCAGGTAATTTGTCGCATGTTTCGCCAGGAATACAATCGGCGGCGTCCGCATTCGAGCCTGGGCTACCAGACTCCGGATGAATTCGCGGCCCGCGCCGCGGGGGCGGTTTCTTCCACCCGCCCCCGAACCCCCACCCGGCCTTGCAACTCTCTTCCCTATGGCTGTCGTTCGGGTTCAAGGGAGCGCCCCAAAAGGATTGCGTGCGGCCAGGGATAACAATACGGGGACGCACCTGGTATCATGTGTCGGTCTCCGCGGTCTCCGTCTGGAGCGGTCGGCCTTCGGGGCGGATGGTATGTTCCAGGCCCGGTTCGCTCACGGTGCATCTCACCCATGATTCATCCCCGAACGGTTGTCCACGCAATGCGGCATAATCCTCATTATTGCGAAACAGTGTGATCCGACCCGTCCCGATGACCATCGGAATTCAGCACATGAGAGGCGTATCCACCCGGCGTATTTCTGGATTTGCGAGCCATGCCATCCACATTACCATACCCATCCGCGTCTGCCAATACTAAATGCGTCCCCGTTTCGGTCCACGGCAATTTGCAGACAGAACCGTCCGCACCGCAGGAAGATCATCCCAAAACAATTCGCGTTTCGCCATGTTTTGCCTTCGCCATGGCATCTTGATATAATGTATATGCCTGATGTATACATTGGAGGCCGCATCATGTTGCGAACGCAGATTTATCTTACGCCGGAGGAACGCGACGGCCTTTCGTCCATGGCCCGGGCGACTGGCAGGAACCAAAGCGAGTTGATCCGTATCGCCATAGATCGCCTGATAGAACAATCCGGTGCGCAACGGAGAAAGAACGTTCTGGATCAGGCGGCGGGAATCTGGGCTGGCCGGACCGACCTGCCCGATCTGCGCCGCCTGCGTTCCCAGTGGGATAGGGGCTGACGCATGGGCCGGAAAATTCTCGCCGATACGGATGTCATGATTGATTACCTGCGCGGCCACGCCCAGGCGGTTGCCTTGCTTAAGATGAACGCATCTGACGTGATTCTTTCGGCCATTACGGTTGCGGAACTATACGCCGGCGTGCGCGACGGAAGCGAACGGGAGGTACTTGATAATCTCATTTCGATCTTCACAATCATTCCGGTTACGCCGCAATCCGCCCGGGCGGCGGGCCTGCTGAAAAGAGATTACGGAAAATCGCATGGCACCGGCCTGGCCGACGCCATGATTGCCGTAGCGGCGCAAACACAAAACGCCCGGCTCTGCACATTGAACACGAAACATTATCCCATGCTTTCCGGGATCAAACCGGCGTATACAAAACGTTAGAGCCTGTTTGGAAACTCCGCCGGGAGCGCCTTGGGGCGGCAAACGGCCGTCTGCGGCGTCCGGATCCTCAACATATTC
>JAKAZF010000238.1 GCA_021826605.1 Planctomycetota bacterium
TTTTTTCCTTTTTGCACCATCGGCAGCATACCGCAGGATTTGAAATACCGCGGCGGCCGCTGCCGACTGGAAATAGGCGACAACAATACCTTTCGAGAATATTCTTCGGCGCACGTAGGTACAGAGGATGGCGGCGGAATTACACGCATCGGTTCAGACAATCTGCTGATGGGTGGTGTGCATATTGCCCATGATTGCATCGTCGGCAACCATTGCGTCCTGGCCAATAACGTGCTGCTGGCCGGGCATTGTCACATTAACGACTGGGCAGTTGTTTCCGGTGGCAGCGCATTGACGCATTTTGTGTCGGTAGGTCGCCATGCGTTTATTGGCGGCATTTTAGCCATTGTGCACGATGTGCCCCCCTACACCATGTACGGCGGTGAACCACCGGCAGTGAGGGGGATAAACCGTGTCGGGCTAAAACGCCGCGGTTTTTCGGCGGCTGTACTCGGCGAACTCAAGGAAACGTACCGCATGGTTTATGGCCGGGATTTACCTGCCGCTGTCGGTATCCGGCAGGCGCGCGAGGCGTATCCACATTCAGAGGCGGTTGGCGAATTGCTCGATTTTATTGAAAGGTCGGCACGCGGAAAATCGGGCCGTTATCTGGAATCTCTTCGCAGCCGGAACGCATCCGATGAAGCCAAGGCGGAAGGTCAGCGGGGTGAGGATGACTAATCCGCCTGCCGTACACGGGCCATTGCCTGTTGCCGTCATCGGTGCCGGGCGGATGGGACGCCACCATGCACGGATATATTCGGGCATGTCTCAATGCCAGCTCGTTGCCGTGGTGGACAGCGACGGGGGCCGCTGCGCCGAAGTGGCTGCCGAGTACGGTTGCCGGGCGTTTGCCAGCGTGCATGAGATGCTGGCCAGCGGTATTCGCCCTGTGGCCAGCACCATAGCGGCGCCTACCGTGCATCACCGCGCTGTTGCGGCGGAATTATTTGAAGCCGGCATCGATACACTTATTGAAAAACCATTGGCACCGACGGCTGCGGACTGCCATGCCATTATCGATCATGCCCGTCGGTGCCATCGGATTTTGCAGGTGGGGCATTCAGAGCGATTTAATCCTGTGGTAAGAGCGCTGGCCCAGCACCGCTTGCAGCCACATTTTATTGAGGTGCAACGTGTCAGCCCCATGACCTTTCGCAGTATTGATATCGGCGTGGTGCTCGACATGATGATCCATGATATTGATATTGTCGGTCATCTGGTGGGGTCGCCGATTAAATCGGTGGCCGCAGTGGGCGTATCAGTGCTATCGAGTTTTGAAGATATCGCCAATGCCCGGCTGGTATTTGCCAATGGATGCGTGGCCAATTTGACCGCGTCCCGTCTGGCCACTAAAACGGAACGGAAGATGCGGCTTTTCAGCACCGATATGTATGTGTCGGCAGACTACCATAAAAAGGCGGGAGTCGTCATTCGACGTACGGCCAATCAGGAACAACTGGATAGATTGAAGACAAAAATCCGCAGCGGCGAAGTGGCTGAACTCGCCGATCTGGACTACACCGAATTGGTTAATTATGAACCCCTCACCATAGAGGACCGCGAACCGCTGCAGGTTGAGCTTGAGGCCTTCATCCATGCCGTGCAGCATCGCACCGCACCACCGGTTACAGGCGACGATGGCCTGCGAGCCGTAGACATTGCTGAAAAAATTACTGAATCCATTGCGGAACACGCGTGGCAGACGATGCCTTGATCCGGCCAATGCCCGGTCGTGACCCCACTTCCGCATTTCGTTGCATGTGGGACGGGAAGTTATTTTATATATGGCGTTGGCGTCGCCGCCATAGTCACCAATCGAATTGACGACACATGCGGCGTGTGGTGAATCGGGGTTTCCGTTTACACAGCGGAGCGCCAAGTACGCGAGGGATTTTCATTGGCAGGAGAAACGCGCCGGGACAAGCCCGGCGGCTAAACCATTCGGTGTCGGGCGGGGATGGGCAAGCATTGTGTATCCGCATCGTCCATTTAGCCGCGTGCCTTGGGCACGCGCATTTCATCGCGGCCCGGTACACGCACCGATGCCACCGCTGATCTTACCGTCGTGCAGACGCGCCGGGACAAGCCCGGCGGCTAAATGGGCCGTTCCCATATCGACTATCTTCACGGTTAATCTTGTGAACACTGCGGCGAATAAAACGAGTTTGCACCGCGGAGCGCCAAGACTTGCGTATCTTATTATTCGTATGTTGTTAATTTACTCTGTGTCCCTGCGGCTCTGCGCGAGATAATAACATCCCTCCGTGTGACATAATGTTTCATGCCGTTGGCATGATGCAAGTTGTTTTTTTTTGGCGCGCAGAAAAAAGGAGACACGGAGGCTGCGTCACAGAATCAAACGCGATTCATATATTCATTTGCCACTTGGCGTTTCCTGGCGTCCTCCGCGGCCTTTGCGGTGAATCAGGGTAACTATTTGCACCGCCGAGAGCGCGAAGAATTGCGTATTTGAGTATTTCGTAGTTTTTTAATTTTCTCTGTGTCCCTGCGGCTCTGCGCGAGATCGTAACTCTTCTCCGTGCGAGTTAAGGTTTCATGCCACTGGCATGATGAAAGTTGCTTTTGTGGCGCGCAGAAAAAAGGAGACACGGAGATTACGTCACCGGAACAATCTCACGATATTGGCCGAATCACGGCGAATGAATGTCTCCGGGCAGGTCAGGGTTTATATAAGGGGCACATGGCGCGGGCGGTGCTGAAAAATATTTGAACGTGTGTACGGACAAACACGACGGGGGCATAAAAAAAGCGGCGGAGCCTTAACATCAGGCTCCGCCGCTGCCACATTATTTATTAATTAACACCATCAGAAGGTATAGATGGCATCGATAGCGATGGCCGTCTGATAGTGCTTGCCGTTGGTCAGCACGGCGTGGTCAGCCAAATCTTCCCGAATTTCCGGGCGGATGTAGAAGTTCTTGCCCAGATTGCTGTTCGGGAACGGGGTGATCTTCACTCCCGCAGTCAGATCGCCGTAGTTTCCAGTTACGCCCGGTGTGGTCAAACCGGTGGTAAAACCAGCACCGTCATAATAGTACTCTTCACGCAGGCTTGCGGTCAGGTAGCTGTTGATGACGTAGCTCTGATAGAGCGCTTCGCCAAACCAGCAGGCACTGCCGCCGTTGCTGCCGTTACCTGCACCGTCGTAGCCCAAAGTGGTATCCGATACGAGCGTGAGGTTGTTGTTCAAGATCGGCGGAATGTAGGTGATCAATGGCTCGACAACTGTACGATACGGATTGTTGGTGCCATTATCCTGGGGGCCTACCGACAGATTAACAGCCGCTGTCAACTGGCTGCTGGGTGTATAGGTAACGTTGCCGAGGAAATCGACGCCGTTGGGATTATTGTCGTTAAGGGACTGATTCCAGCCACGCGTGACACCGGCATAGAATGTCCACTGCGAATTGGGAACGTATTCCGCTAAAACACCCGTCTGGGTGTACGGGATGCCGTAGTTAAACGACAGCGAATGCGAATAGAAAAAGTTCTTGGTGGGATTGATGGTTTCTTCACCAAGCAATGTGACAAACTTACCGGCCTTGATCTTCAGATCACCCATTTTCCCGAGATGGAACGCCACGGTGGCATAAAGCTGAAGCGGGTCAAACTGATAAAGCGGATAGGTGCTGACGTTATTCGCGTACGAATGGTAGAAGTTCAGGCCATTCGAGTGAATGAAGTCGGAGTTGTAGCCGTAGAGGAACTGCACCTTGCCACCGACATCAAAACCGCGTTTGATGTAGTTGGGGTCGGAAAAGTTAATCGCCCGCGCCAAGGTGAGATTGATCTCATTGAGCGCGATGTGGTTGCCATAAGACGAACCAAAAGTGCGAAGCGGAATGAGATTGGAATTCTGCGGCCGGCCGCTGAGGTCTGCCGTGTAACCCACTTCCGCGTAGCCGTAGATATCAAAACCAGCATTGCTGATTTCCTGACCAACGGACGATTTGCCGACATGGATACGATCCAAGCCGTACATGATTGCCGGATTGGTATCCGTGGCTGCATCGGCCATAACCAAACCGGAGGTGGCGACCAGCGCCGCCATTGCTAAAGGAACTGCCAAGCGGTACTTACCCATGAAACTCTCCTTAAAAAAAGGTAAAGAAAACACGCCTCATAATGTTCTGTGCAAATTGTGTGCCAAAAATGTCGGCATCCATCTCACTACCCGCTTCGGTGGGGGCACCTATCCGCACCAAAGCAGCAGTACATCAATCACACGACCCGTCACGCTACGGCACGCGAGATTCAGGTCATCCTGAAAAGCCCCACGCGGTGCAATCGGCTTCCGCATATGCCGCCCACAGCGCATCCGATTGTTATCGGCAGCACTGGGTCCCAAAATTAACTTAAAAGATTGATATTTTTAAGAATTTAGCTTGGATTAAAAGCCGTGCAGGCTTATTAGGCAACGCGATCCAATTTTATTAATCGCCTCAAAATTGGGCAATCGGCCGGGTGTTGCCCAGTGTTCACGCAATTCGGCCGTGTTGCCCCTCAGATTGCTCATCTTTCGATTTCGGTGGGCGAGGAACTATTTTCAAGTGCATAAAAAAGCGGCGTGGCCCGCAAAGGCCACGCCGCCAAGGGAGTCTTTTATACCAACGACCGTCCGACGTTAGAACGTATAGATGGCATCAACACCAATCGTGGTCTGATAGTGTTTGCCATTGGTAAGAACGCCATGATCGGCCAAGTCTTCCCGAATCTCCGGGCGAATGTAGAAATTCTTGCCCAGATTGCTGGTCGGGAATGGGGTAACCTTAACCCCGGCAGTCAATTCGCCGTAGTTTCCAGTTACGCCCGGTGTGGTCAAACCAGTGGTGAACCCGGCTCCATCATAGTAATACCCCTCGCGAAGATTCGCCGTGAGGTAGCTATTGATCACGTAGCTTTGATAAAGGGTCTCACCAAACCAGAACGCGTTGCCACCGGTGGTGACATTGCCCGCGGCATCATTGCCAAACACCGTGTCGGAAATCAAAGTCAGGTTATTGTGCAGGATGGGTGGGGTGTAGGTAATAATCGGCTCAACCAGTGTGCGATACGGATTGTTGGTGCCGGTATCCTGCGGCCCTTCCGAAAGGTTCAGCTTAAGATTCAATCGGCTGTCGGGCGAATAGCTCACTTGGCCGAGGAAATCCACACCATTGGGGTTGTTATCGTTGAAGGCCTGATTCCATCCACGAGTGACACCCGCCCAGAAATTCCACTGGGAGTTCGGTGAGTACTCAACCATGACACCCGTCTGGGTGACCGGAATACCAAAGGTATAAGAAATCGAGTGCGAATAGAACAGGTTATCGGTCGGGTTATAAGATTCTGCGCCCATAAGGGTTAGGAACTTACCGGCCTTAATCTTGATATTGCCCATTTT